>JBEVDE010000287.1:0-4164 GCA_040514175.1 Allosphingosinicella sp.
GCGGTGAGCGTGCCGGAGGCGGGTCCGGTGACCTCGGAGGAGCTGTTCGGCGATTACCGTCCGCTACATTTCGAGATCGGCTTCGGTTCGGGCGAGCATCTCTCCTACCGGGCCGACCTGCTCCCCGACCACGGCTTCATCGGCGCCGAGCCTTTCCTTAACGGCGTGGTCGGGGCGCTCCAGCATGTTCGCGACCAGCGCCTGGCCAACATCCGTCTCCACATGGGCGACGCGCTCGAGATTCTCGAGCGGGTTCCGGACGGGGCCTTGACCATGGTCTATCTGCTCCATCCCGATCCCTGGCCCAAAGCGCGCCACGCCAAGCGGCGGATGGTCAATCCCGGCCCGCTCGACCTCATCGCCGCCAAGCTCAGGCCGGGCGGCGAATTCCGGCTCGGCACGGACGATCCGACCTATTGCCGCTGGTCGATGATGGTGATGAACGGCCGCCGCGATTTCGAGTGGCTGGCGGAGAGTGCGAACGACTTCCTCACCCGACCGGGCGGCTGGCCGGAGACACGCTACGAGGCCAAGGCGAGGCGCAAGGGCCATGAGGTCTGGTATTTCAGGTACCGGAAGACGTGAGGCGCGTCTGGCGATGGCGGAGAATGAGGAGCGGTAGTGAATGGCCTTGAAGCGCGCGGCATTGTCGGAGCCCGACCGGCGTTTCGTCATCGCTCGCTCCGGCGGCTGCTGCAACAAATGCAGGACCCAGATATTCCGCGAGAATGAATTCGCCGAGAAGGCCAGGATTGGCGACGATGCGCACATCTGGGCTTATTCCGCGGAAGGACCGCGGGGCAGTGCCCCAGGGGCTCCCGACGACCGAAATGCTCGGGAGAATATCATCTTGCTGTGCAGGAATTGCCACGCCGAGGTTGATCAGCAGCCGATCAAGTTCACGGCGGCAATGCTCACGGCGATGCGCGCGGGCCATTATGCGTGGGTGGATTCCTGCCTTGGGACAGCCCGAGCTCAGAAGCCCCGTTTCCACTACATCCTCTATCTCAACGTGCCTCGGCTGGACATGTATGCCGTGGCGAATTCGATCGCCCTGCCCCGCCTGGATTTCGGCGACGCGCACCGTTTTAAGGATCTCGGATTCGAAGCCGGCCGAGTGATGGCCACCTATACCCATATCCTCAACGCCGAAGATCTTTATGCGCATCAGGTGGAAGACGATGACGACATTTCGCGCCTGCAGGTCGGCCAGTATTGCTTCATCGCACCGGCGAACTTCCGAACGGTCGCGATCGGCAAAAATGGCGACCTGAACGCCGCCTGGGCGTCGGACAGGAGCGTCCTCTATCGCCGCTTCGCCGATTGGACGCTGGTCTGTCTGATCGACCCCAGATGGATCACGACATCGACGGCGGGCTCGACGCTGGAATCAGGACGAGCGCGGCTGTGCGGAGTCGTATGGATCAATCGGACCGACGTCGAGGCTCGGAAAGTCTATGCCTCGCCATTGTTTCTCGCGCAGCCGGGAGGATCCGCCAATGACTATTGATCACGCCATGGCTCAGAAGCACTTTGCGGCTTACGACACCGGCCAGCCTATCCACGAGGACGGATCGGTCTGGCACGGCCCGATTGAAAATTGCGATGCCTGTTCCCGGCCGATGGGATCGGAAATCTACATGATCGACGGACCCTCGGAGACGTCACCGCGACCGGAATGGGGTAATCTTTGCGTCACCTGCGCTATCAAGCACAGCCCTGCCATAGCGTGGGGGAAGGCCCAGCTTTACAGGCGCAACGGCTCGCAATGGTATATGATCGCGGGTGGTCCGCCGCCCGAAGAGGATTACGACCTGTAGCGAAGCCGGCTTACCCCGCCGGCGTGAGCTTTAGCAGCCTTCCGCCCTCGCCGTCCTCGAGCAGATAGACCGAGCCGCCCGGGCCCTGCTCGACCTCGCGGATGCGCTTGCCCATGTCCCAGCGTTCGGCTTCGCGGGCGTTGGCGCCGTCGACGTCGACCCGGATCAGGGCCTTGCTCGACATTCCGGCGATCAGGATGTCCCCCTTCCATTTCGGGAAGGCGGCGCCGGAATAATATATGAAGTCGCCGGGCGAGATGACCGGCGTCCACCACGTCCTGGGGGCCTCGAACTCCGGACGGGTCGGATGGCCCGGTATGTCCTTGCCGTCATAATGGTCGCCGTTGGAGACGATCGGATAGCCGTAATTGCGGCCCTTCAGAATCAGGTTCAATTCGTCGCCGCCTTTGGGCCCCATCTCGATCTCCCAAAGCTTGCCGTCGGGCGCGAAGGCGAGGCCGAGCGGGTTGCGGTGGCCCGATGACCAGATCTGGGCGGTGGCCCCGCCCCGGTTCGCGAACGGATTGTCGGCGGGGACGCTGCCGTCGTCGTTGAGCCGGACGATCTTGCCGAGCGTCGCGCTCATGTCCTGGGCGGGGGTGAATTCCTGGCGCTCGCCGTTGGAGACGTAGAGCTTGCCGTCCGGGCCGAAGGCGATCCGGTGGCCGAAATGGCCGCGGCCGCTCAGCTTCGGGGTCTGGCGATAGACGATCTGAAGGCCCTCGAGCCGCGGCCGGTTGCCGTCTTCGAGAAAGCGCGCCCGGCCGACGACGGCGCCGCGATTGCCGCCCTCGCCGGCTTCGACCCAGCTCAGATAGACGAGCCGGTTCCGGGCGAAGCCGGGGTGGAGGACGACGTCGCCGAAGCCGCCCTGGCCGCCGTAATCGACCGCCGGCGCGCCGGCGACGTCGCCGACCCGGCCGGTGTCGCTCCACAGCAGTTTCAGCTTGCCCTTCTTCTCGGTGATCAGGGCGCGCGGGCCGGGACCGGGAAGGAAGGCCATCGCCCAGGGCTCGTCGAAGGTGGCGATCGGCCGGATCTGGAAGGGGCGCCCTCCGGCCTGGCTCTCGGCGGCTTCGCCGCCGGCGCTGCAGGCGGCGAGAAGGAGAAGGGGGATGAAGGTACGCATCGGTCGTCTCCCGTGGCTTGGGCCCGCCCTAGCGCGGCCGGCGGGCGCTCGGCAATCGGCTAAGCTTGCGAATCGGCCGGGGGCCAGGACCGCAAAACACAAATAAGCTTTTTCCTATTCAATAGGAACAAACAAGGAACTAACGGGTTTATTCCCTATCTTGCAACGATAAGGGTATTTTTCCGTGGTTATGAAGAAACTTCTGCTCGCCCTCGGCGCCTCGGTCGCGGCGCTGAGCGTTCAATCTCCGGCCTTTTGCCAGGATGCGCCCGCCCCCGAAGCGGCGGCGCCGCAGGCGCTCGACACGGCCGAGGCGCTCGCCGTCGACGCGAAGATCTACGCCGCCGCTTATGGCGTGCCGGTCGACGAGGCGATCCGGCGGCTGAGCGTGATGACCGGCTTCGGGCCGGAGACGGCGGCGGAAACCGGCGCCGAAGGCGCGGACTTCGCCGGCGCCTATTTCGACAACGACCCCGCCGAGTTCGGGCTGGTGGTGCAAAGCAAGCGCGGCGGCGATTCCGACAAGATCCTGGTGCGGCGCGGCAAGGCCGGGCTCAGCAAGGCGCAGAAGGAGCAACGGCGGGCGGAGCGCCGGGCGCTGCGCTCGAAGGCCGGGCTCAGCGACCGCGAGGTCGAGGCGGCCGAGGACATTCTCGCCCAGGACGTTCCGGTGAAGGTGAAGAAAAAGGGAGGAGCCGCAAACAGCCTGCGCGAGCTCAGGGCGGAGCTCCGGTCGAACGCCGACAAGCTCCGCTCCGTGCCCGGGCTTCAGACGACCTATGTCGACCAGAAGACCGGCGAGATCGTGCTGATGGTGACGGGGACCGACTCCTCGACGGCCAAAGCGGCCGCTTCGGCCTTCCTCAAGGCGCCGTTCCGGATCGACCTTGTGCCGGGCAAGTTCAAGGACGTCAGCATCCGCGGCGGCGACTTCACGGTCGAGCAGAGCCGCCAATATTGCATGACCGCTTTCTCGGCGCGGCGGACCTCGGATTCGAAGACCGGCGTGGTCACGGCCGGCCATTGCGCGTCGCCCAACCCGATCTCGATCCGCGACGACAACGGCTCGCTCTACACGCTCACCCAGTCGGGAACCGTCAACAACGGCACGACCATGGACCTGATGTTCCTGTCGGGGACGCCGACCGCGGTCGCGCAATTCTATTACGATAATAGCGGCTATGTGCGCTCGGTGACCGGGACCCGGAGCCGGGC
>JBEVDE010000374.1:0-6340 GCA_040514175.1 Allosphingosinicella sp.
CCGGTCGCGCCCTTATAGTCGGAGACGCGGCCCGAACCGGAAACCGTCAGCTCCTGGAAGAGCGGCAGGTCCTTGAGGATCGGGATGCTGATTTCGGCGAAGGCTTCCTTCACCTGGAACGACGGCGACGTGAACGACGGGATGGCGTTGTAGAAAGCGTAGCCGTTCTGGGTGAAGTCGTCGAGATCGTAGCGGAGCGTCTCGCGGCGATATTCGGCACCGATCGAGAAGGCCACCGGACCGCCGGGCAGCTCGAAGAAGTTGCTGAAGTCGCCGGCCACGAAGCCGCCGGCCACGAGCTGCGTGATCTTGCCGGTCGCCATGGAGTCGACCGTCAGATAGTCCCGAACCGCCTGCGACGAAGCGCCGTCGCCGAACGGATTGAGCGGAACGCAGGCCGCGACGTCGGCCTGCGAGATCGCGTCGCTGACACCCGTGACGTAGCTCACCGCATAACGCGGATCGATCTGCGAGCGGCAGACGATCTGGCCGGTGGCCGGATTGATCGCCGTGTCGTTGGCGTAGATGAACCGCTGCGTGTTGATGTTGCCGGTGATGATGTTGGTCTCGTGGTGCTCGCCGTAGTTGAGCGAGACCTCGTAGTTCCAGTCGTCCCAGAAGTCGCCGCGGACGCCGACCACGCCGCGATAGGTTTCGCGACGGAAGAGCTCGTCGCGCGCACCCAGCTCGACATAGTTCTTGCGCAGGTTGAAGCGGTACGAGCCGTTCGCCAGCTGAGCGAGCGCGGCCGTGCGGGCGGCAACGTTCATGGCCGCGCCCGTGTTCGGGTTGATGCCGCCGTTGATCGCATTGGTCAGCTGGGCCCGGATGAGCGCGCGGTCCGCCGCGGACAGATACGGGTTGTCGAGGCGGATGCCCTCACGGTTGACGAAGGTGGTCCCGTCCGCGCAGGTCGGCACGCCGTTCTGGTTGCCGAGATACGACCGGTCGTTGAAGTCATCGAAGCAGATGGCGTCGCCCAGCGTCTGGCCCTGCGAGAAGAACGGGCCGCTCTGCGAGCCCTGGGCGTCGGCGCGGACGTACTTCGCCTCGATGAACGGAACGATGGCCGGCGAAATCTCGAAGTGGCCGATCAGGTTGGCCGAAATGCGCTCGAGGTTCGGCATCAGCGCGACGAGACGATTCTCGCGGCCGCTATAGCCGTTGCCGCCGATGAAGTTGCCGCTCGGGCCGAGGCCGACGCGGTTGCCGGTCTGAGCCTGCAGGTTGCCGTTCTGGTTGAACAGGAAGGTGCAGGCGTAGAAGGCGGTCGCTGCGGTCGCCGTCGAGGCTTCCCTGCCGCAAAGCGCGCTGGTGGCGGGCTGGCGGATGTTGATCAGGCCGCCGACCGAGATCGTCGCCGAGCGGATGTCGCGGAAGAAGGCGCGGTCGGGGCTGCCGTCCGAGCCGTTGACCGATCCGGCCGGATCGACGTCGATGACGAGGAAGGCGTTGTTCTGGCGAAGGGCGGGACGGCCCGACGCGTAGAAATCGTCCTGGGTGGCATATTCGAGGTTGACCGCGACGTTGCCGCGATCGCCGGCGAAATTGCGGCCGGCGAGGAGGGAGACGTAGCGGGCGGCGCCGTCGCCATATTGCGTGATGCCGCTCTGGCCGCGGACCTGGTAGCCGTCGAAATTATCCTTGAGGATGAAGTTGACGGTGCCGGCGAGCGCGTCCGAACCGTAGATCGACGAACCGCCGCCGGTGATGACGTCGACACGCTCGATCAGATCGGTCGGGAAGGTGTTGGTGTCGGGCGAGGTCGCGTTGTTGAGAACGTCGGCCGCGACGTGGCGGCGGCCGTTGACCCGCACGAGGGTGCGCTGAGTGCCGAGACCGCGAAGGTCGAGCAGGTTCAGGCCGCGGGTGCCGAGGAAGCGGGTCGAGTTGGCCGAGGTGAACGTGTTGCGCAGCTGCGGCAGCTCGTTGAGAACGTCGCCGACCGAGATCGACGCCGTCTGGAAGAACTCTTCGCCGCCGATCGAGGTGATCGGCATGGCCGATTCGAGGTTGGGACGGCGGATGCGCGAGCCCGTGACGGTGATTTCCTGGCCCGTGTCCGCGGCAGTGCCCGATTCGATCTCAGTTTCGCTGGTACCGACGGTGCCCTGCTCCGAGGCATCGTCCTCAGCGACTTCCTGCGCAAGGGCAGGCGTCGCGAGCGCCATGGAAAGACCAATAAACGTAAAGGAGCCCAGCGCGCTGGTGCCCAGCAGCCCAAATTTTCTCATCCCGAATCATCCCTCTTAATCAGCCGCGCTCTCTGCGCACGGCTTCTGGGGTAACGCAGAGACGATTCAGCCCCTTGGCGCAAGGTTGGGGCGGCGGACGTTCATCGAAAGTTCAGCGAGTGTAACCGTTCTGCAACAGCGCCTTGGCAGGGCTTTCCAGAGGTTTCGACCCCGGGTCTTCAGGTCAGCGCTCGACGCAGAGCGCAATGCCCATGCCGCCGCCGATGCAAAGGGTCGCCAGACCCTTCTTCGCGTCGCGCCGCTTCATCTCATAGAGGAGGGTGGTGAGCACCCTGGCGCCGCTCGCGCCGATCGGGTGGCCGATGGCGATCGCGCCGCCGTTGACGTTGACCTTGCCGGCGTCCCAGCCGAGCTCCTTGCCGACCGCCAGCGCCTGCGCCGCGAAGGCTTCGTTGGCCTCGATCAGATCGAGGTCGGCGATCGTCCAGCCGGCTTTCTCGAGCGCCCGCCTGGAGGCGGGGACCGGTCCGATGCCCATGATCGACGGGTCGACCCCGGCCGAGGCCCAGCTCGCCACCCGGGCGAGGATCGTCGCGCCGCGCCGTTCGGCCTCCTCGCGGCTCATCAGCACCAAGGCGGCGGCGCCGTCGTTGAGGCCGGACGCATTGGCGGCGGTCACCGTGCCGTCCTTCTTGAAGGCGGGGCGAAGGCCCGAGACTCCGTCGACGGTCGCGCCAGCGCGGATATATTCGTCCTGATCGACGATCGTCTCGCCCTTGCGGCTCTTGATCGTGACCGGCGCGATCTCGTCCCTGAAGCGGCCCTCGGCGCGGGCGGCCTCGGCCTTGTTCTGGCTGGCGACGGCGAAATTGTCCTGGTCGCTCCGGGTCACCTGGTATTGCTCGGCCAGATTCTCGGCGGTGATGCCCATGTGATAGCCGTTGAAGACGTCGGTCAGGCCGTCCTTGATCATCGTGTCGACGAGGCTGAGATCGCCCATCTTGGTGCCGCCGCGCACATGCTGGGCATGGGCGGACAGGCTCATGCTCTCCTGGCCGCCGGCGACGACGATGGTGGCGTCGCCGGTCTGGATCGCCTGGGTCGCCAGGGCGACAGCGCGCAGCCCCGAGCCGCAGACCTGATTGACTCCCCAGGCCGGCACTTCCTTCGGCACGCCCGCCGCCATCGACGCCTGCCGGGCCGGATTCTGGCCCTGCGCGGCGGTCAGCACCTGGCCGAGGATGACCTCGCTGACCTCCTCCGGCGACACTCCGGCCTGCTCGAGCGCCGCGACGATCGCGGTCCGACCGAGCTCGTGCGCCGGGGTGGCGGCGAAGGCGCCCAGGAAGGACCCGACCGGAGTGCGCTTGGCGGCGGTGATGACGACGTCGGTGGGAGAAGGCATGCGGGGGGCTCCTTGAAATTCACTCCGTTCGCCCGAACGGTAATCGTGCCGGGCCCTAGCACCCTGCCGCATGGCGGGAAAGCCAGGCGGCGAGCGGCTCCCACAGCGCCGACTTCGACCGTCCGCCGACGACCATCCCGACATGCCCCTGGGCCAGCTCGAGCCGCTCGCCCGCGCCGGTCGCCGACGCCGCGGGCACGATTCGATCGCTGGTCGAGACGATGTCGAGGAACGGGCAGGGGAGGGCCCGCGGATCGGCGAGCCGCCATTCGCCGCGGCCGGTGAGGTCGGCGCCGAACAGATCTTCGAACAATTCGCGCGCCGCTTCGTGCGGCAGCGGCGGCCCGTCGTTCGCCCAATCCTCGAGGGTCACGAACGCCCTCGCCTCGGCGCTGCCCTCCGCCATCAGCGCGAAGGCTTCGAACTTGGCCACGGTCCGCGCCGGATCGAGGCTCCAGAAGGCGCTTTGAAGCACCTCCATCGGCAGGCAGCCGAGCGCCTTCGACGTCGCCGCCGAGCCTTTCCACAATCGGGCCAGGGTCGCCCGCGCCTCGTCCGGGAAGCCCGAAAAGCGCCATGGCGCGGCGATCGCCGCCACCGCCGGCGCTCCGCTCGGCGCGGCGGCCGCCAGCGCCATCGTTCCGCCCAGGCAATAGCCGGCCAGGGCCGGCCGCTCGCCCAAAGCGGCGATCAGGGGGAGGAGCAGTTCGTCGACATGGCCCGCGACTGAGAGCGAGGAGCGCGCCTCGACCTGCCAGCCCCAGTCGAGCAGAAGCGGCCGGACCCGCCCGCCCGCGGCAAGCCACTGCAGAAGCGAGCGGCCCGGAAGGTCGAGGATCGAGGGCGGGTTGATCAGCGACGGCACGAACAGGACCGGCGGCCCCGATCCTCCGTAATCGCGAACCTTCGCCCCGAGCCGCTCGGCCACCGCCGCCGGCGCCGGCGCCGGCGCGGCGCGCGGCGCCTCCTGATAGCGCCTGAGCCCGGCCAGAGCCGCGGCCAGCCGCTCCGGCGCGCCTTCCGTCTCGCGGCGCAGCATGGCGAGGAACAGAGGCAGGGGCCGAGGCCTGTGTTGCGGTGCGTCAAGCTTCGGTGCTAGAGCGGAGCCCTCGTGTGAGGGATCATTCATGGCGGCCTCGGGATCCGGCGACGACGTCGTCATCATCAAGAAATACGCGAACCGGCGGCTGTATGACACCGAAAGCTCGTCCTACATAACGCTCGAGCGCCTCGCCGAGATGGTCCGCCAGAAGCGCGAGTTCAAAGTCGTCGACGCGAGGAGCGGCGAGGACATCACTCACAACGTCCTGACCCAGATCATCATGGACGAGGAAAGCCGGGGCCAGACCCTGCTTCCGGTCAGCTTCCTCAGGCAGCTGATCGGCCTCTACGGCGGCGGCCAGATGCAGTCGATGCTTCCACAATATCTCGAGGCCAGCCTCGAGGCCTTCCAGCAGGGCCAGAGCCAGATGCGCGACGCGCTCGCCGGCGCATTCACCGCCAATCCCTTCGCCGAGCTTGCGCGCCGCAACATGGAGCTGTTCCAGTCCGCCGCCGGCGGCCGGCCGGCCGCTCCCGGAAGCGCCGCCTCCGCCGGCGCTCCCGGCCGGGAAGAGGAACTGGAGCGCCTCCGCGCCCAGCTCGCCGACCTCCAGGCCAAGGTCGAGAAGCTCACCCGCTGATAAACGGGGACAGCATATAATTTTCCCGAAAGGAGCTTGTGCAATGCCCCCCCGCCTCGCGAGGAAATTGTATGCTGTCCCCCTTTTCTTCGCCGCCGCGGCGGCGGCCGCCCAGCCCGGACCGCCCCCTCTCACCGGCGTGACCTATATCCACCCCGGCCGGCTCCTCGACCGGCCGGGCAAGCCGCCGCGCGGGCCGGCCACGATCCTGGTCGCGGGCGGCCGGATCATCGAGGTCCGCGACGGCCTCGTCCCCCCTCCCGCCGGAGCGACCTTCGTCGACCTCTCGACCCGCTTCGTCCTTCCCGGACTGATCGACAGCCACGTCCATCTCGATTCCGACGCCGGCGGGATCGCCGCTCTCGTCGAGGAGGTCAGCGAGAACGCGCCCCAGAAAACGCTTCGAACGCTCGCCAATGCGAGGAAGACGCTCGAGGCCGGATTCACCACCGTACGCAATCTCGGCGACGGCTCGGGCGCCACGCTCGCCATCCGCGACGCCGCCGCCCGGGGCGAGGTCGACGCGCCTCGGATCGTCGACGCCGGCCGTTCCATCTCGACCACTTCGGGCCATATGGACTCGACCCTGGGGCTCGCCGAGGACCTCCACTCCGCCATCCCCCAGGACAATCTGTGCGACGGCGCGGACGCCTGTCGCCGGGCGGTGCGAACCCAGGTCCGCCGCGGAGTCGACCTGATCAAGATCGCCACCACCGGCGGCGTCAACAGCCGAATCGGTGCCGGCCTCGGCGCCCAGATGTTCGACGACGAGGCGAAGGCGATCGTCGAGACCGCCCGCCTCTACGGCAAGAAAGTGGCGGTCCACGCCCACGGCGCCGACGGGATCAACGCCGCGCTCGCCGCCGGCGCCGATTCGATCGAGCACGGCACCCTGCTCGACGACGAGGGCATCCGTCTGTTCAAGGCCCGCCGCGCCTATTACGTCCCGACCCTCTCGACGGTGAACGGCTATCTCGAGCGGATCGCCGCCGATCCGAACGCCTACGCCCCCGACGTCCGCGCCAAGATCGACTGGCGGATCTCGATCACCGGCGACG
>JBEVDE010000438.1:0-9844 GCA_040514175.1 Allosphingosinicella sp.
CCTCGATTTCCGCAACACCGATTCGATCGGCGGCTTCGGATCCTTCATCTTCGACACGGCCGGCAATCTGGTCCGCCAGACCGGCACTCCGATCGGCCGAAGCGGCTTCAACGCCCGCTTCATCGGCGGCAACGGCAGCACAGCCCGCGAGGCCGACGCGCTGGCGCTCTTCCCGCAGGTCGACCGCTACAACGTCAACCTGATCGCCCATTTCGACGTCAGCGACGCCTTCGTGCCCTTCGTCGAGGCGAAATATTCGCGCACCGATTCCCGCAGCGGCACGTCGGGACCGTTCTTCTACGGCCTCGGCACGACCGGTTCGCCGCGCGAGCATTTCACGACCGACAACCCCTTCCTGACTCCCCAGGCGCTGGGCGTGATCCGCAACACCTACGGCGATTATTATGGGGATTACGATATCGACGGAAATCCGATCGGAGACGGCGTCAACGATGCCGACCAATTCGGTTTCGACAGCAACGGGACGGCCACCGGCCTCGGCAACCGCGACGAGGCCGCCCGCCGCGAGACCTATCGGATCGTCGCCGGCGTTCGCGGCCAGTTCAACGACGACTGGACGTACGAGGTCTCGGCCAATTACGGCCGGCTGAACGAGCGCACCAAGGTCCTCGGCAACGTCAACATCCAGCGCTTCCTCCTCGCCATCGACGCCGTCCGCAATCCGGCCGGCAATATCGTCTGCCGCTCGCAGATCGATCCGTCGGCGGCGGCCGCCTACGAATTCCCGGTCACCGGTTTCGAGGACTTCGCCCAGAACCGCCTGGCCGCGGACGTGGCGGCCTGCGTCCCGGTCAATCTGTTCGGCGAAGGCAATGTCAGCCAGGCGGCGCGGGATTATATCCTCCAGGATACGATCGCTCGCGGAAGGATCACCAACTTCGTCCTGAACGCGTTCGTCAGCGGCGACACCAGCAGCTTCTTCAACCTGCCGGGCGGCCCGGTCGGCTTCGCGCTCGGCGCCGAATATCGCCGCGACACGGCGCTCTACCAGCAGGACGAACTGGTCACTTCCGGCCTCACCTTCTACAACTCGATCCCGAGCTTCGATCCCCCGTCGTTCGAGGTGAAGGAGCTGTTCGGCGAAATCCGGCTCCCGATCCTTCGCGACACGCCTTTCTTCCGGGAGCTGACGCTCAGCGGCGCCGGCCGGGTCGCCGACTATAAGGGCTCGACCGGAACCGTCTTCGCCTACAATGCCGGCGTCGAGTGGAGCCCGGTTCGGGATATCCGCTTCCGGGCCAATTATTCGCGCGCGGTCCGGGCTCCGAACCTGTCCGATCTCTACACGCCGCTGGGCCAGAACTTCGCGTTCATCAACGATCCGTGCGCCCTCGACTTCATCGCGAACGGCACCGAGAATCGCGAGACGAACTGCCGCGCCGCCGGGATCCCGAACGATTTCAACCCGAACACGAGCGGAGTCACGACCCTGTTCCAGTCGGGCGGCAATCCGGACCTCGCCGAAGAGACTTCGGATTCGATGACGATCGGCGGCGTCTTCCAGCCGCGATTCCTGCCGGGCTTCTCGCTCTCCGTCGACTATTACGACATCGAGGTGAACGACGTCATCACCTCGCCTTCCGCCCAGCAGATCGCGGACGCCTGCTACGACCTCGCGGACCTGAGCAACCAGTTCTGCTCGGTGTTCGAGCGCGCAGGCGTCGGGGGCGGTCCGCGCGGCGAGGGTCCGTTCGAGATCCTTCAGGGCAGCCTGCGGGCGGTGCCGCTCAATTATGCGAAGCTCAAGGTGCGCGGCATCGATGCCGAAATCGCGTACCGCAAGCGGCTGGGAGCGCTCAACGGAACCCTCAGCACCCGGCTGAACTATACCCACCAGTTCCAGAATGACGACTTCCTGGACCCGACGGACCCGGACCGCGCCAACCAGCTGCTGCTCGAGCTCGGCGTTCCCCAGGACAAGGCGATCTTCAACGTCGACTTCAAGACCGGCCCGTACACCTTCGGCTATCAGGGCCGTTACATCGGCAAGATGACGACCTTCAGCTACGAGTCGTTCTTCAGCAAGCAGGGCCGCGATCCCACCAACCTGGACGTCGCCGAGCAGCGCTTCTACCCGGCGGTCGTCTATCACGACGCCCGCATCGGCATCGACGCGAGCGAGCGGTTCAACTTCTACTTCGGCGTCGACAACATCCTGAACCGGCAGCCGCCGCTGGGCCTGACCGGCGTCGGCGGAGGAAGCGGTATCTACAGCAACCGCGGCCGCTTCTTCTACGCCGGAGCGACGGCCAAATTCTGAGGCCGAAGCGATGGAGGACGAGGGCCGGGACGAGAGTCCCGGCCCTTTTTCGTGCTTCACGGGCGGGCGCTCGACTCTCGAATAGGGGCTGGGTAGTCGGATGAGCAAGCCGGCGGCGGCGCGAGCGCAGGGGACGTCAATGGTCGGAACAGACTTCGGGCGCTCAGGAAGCCTCGAGGCCGCGCTGGACAATGGCCGCCGGCTCCTGGCTGCCGATCCCGCGGCCGCCGAAGAGCAGGCTCGCGAGATCCTCCGCCGGAACGCCGGCAATCGCGACGGTCTGCGGCTGCTCGCCGCCGCCCTTCGCCGCCTCGGCCGGAAGGAGGAGGCGCAAGAGCAGGAAATGCGCGCCATCGAAGCCTCGGGGCAGGATCCGGAGCTGGTCGAAAGCGCCCGGGCGATACGGGAGGAGCGCTGGGCCGACGCCGAGCGGCGGCTGCGGCGCTGTCTCGACGCGCAGGCCGACGATCCGGCCGCGCTCAACATGCTGGCTCAGGTTGCCGTCCAGGCCGGCGCCCTCGATGCCGCCGAAACTTTGCTTCGCGACGCCCTGCAGTCGGTGCCCGGCTTTGTCCCCGCCTTGCTCAAACTGGGCGAAGTGCTCACCCGCCTCCAGCGCCCGCGCGAGGCACTCGCGGCCTATGGAGCCGTCCTCCGCCGCAAACCGGATCATGTCAGGGCGGAGGCGGCGCTGGCGTCGCTTCGCGCGCGGATCGGGGATTATGCCGCCGCGGTCGAGCTCTACGGCGCGCTGCTCGCCCAGCAGCCCGACAGTCCCGGTCTGTGGATGAGCTACGGCCATGTCCTGAAGACGACGGGCCGCCCTGATGACGCGGTCGCGGCCTATCGGCGGGCCGCCGGAATCGATCCCGGCTTCGGCGAAGCCTGGTGGAGCCTCGCCAATTTGAAGACCGTGCGCCTCGGCGAGGAGGATCTGGCGGCGATCGAAACCGCGCTCGCCGGCCCGGACCGCGACGACAAGGCGGCCGTCAATCTCCACTTCGCGCTCGGCAAGGGCCTCGAGGATCAGCGCCGCTTCGAAAGCGCCTTCGGCCATTATTCCGAGGGCAATCGGATCAGGCGGGCGATGCTCGACCACGATCCGGATCGGCTGACGGACGAGGTGGACGAGTCCATCCGCCTGTTCACCAGGTCATTCTTCGCCGAGCGCGAAGGGCAAGGCGCGCAGGCCGCCGATCCCATCTTCATCCTCGGCATGCCGCGCGCGGGATCGACCCTGATCGAGCAGATCCTTTCGAGCCATTCGCAGGTCGAAGGCACGTCCGAATTGCCCTATATTGCGGCGCTGGCCCGTGAGTCGGTGGCCCGCAATCCCGAATTCGCCGGTCTTCCCTACCCGCGCATGCTCGCGGCGCTTCAGCCCGGGGAGCTGCGGAGGCTGGGCGAGGAATATCTCGAAAGGGCCGGCGCCCACCGCAAGACGGCCAGGCTGTTCTTCACCGACAAGCAGCCGAACAACTGGCGCGATATCGGCTTCATCCGGCTGATCCTGCCCAGGGCGAGGATCGTCGACGCTCGCCGGCATCCGCTGGCCTGCTGCTTCTCCAACTTCAAGCAGCATTTCGCCGAAGGCCAGGGGTTCACTTATTCGCTTGGGGACATGGGGCGATATTATCGCGACTATGTGCGCCTGCTCGATCATTTCGAAGAGGCAATCCCCGGGCGCATCCATCGCGTCATTCACGAAGACATGGTCGAGGACAGCGAAGCCGAGATCCGCCGGCTGCTCGACTATCTGGAGCTGCCCTTCGAGCCCGCGTGCCTACGCTTCTACGAGAATGACCGGGCCGTGAGGACCCCCAGCGCCGGGCAGGTCCGCCAGCCCATCAACCGCGACGGAATGGACCAGTGGAAGCCGTTCGAACCGTGGCTCGATCCGCTGAAGGCCGCGCTCGGTCCGGCGCTGGTCTCCTGGCGGGGCGTATGAAACAGCGTCGGTCTCATCCCCCGTTCCCGTTCGTCTCCCACCAATAAGGCGCACGGGCCCGGGTTCCGGTGACGATTTCGTTCATCGTCACCGGATCGTAGAGTCGTCCGCCCAGCATGACCCGGTGGATCTTGTCGCTGTTGCGGATGTCGACGGTCGGATCGGCGTCGAGGATGACGAGATCGGCGAGCTTGCCCGCCTCGAGGGAGCCGACGTCGCGGGCAGAGCCGAGCGAGGTCGCCGCCGCGATCGTTCCGGCGCGCAGCGCCTCGATCGGGCTCCAGCCGCCGCGGACGAACGACCACAGCTCCCAATGCGGCCCGAGCCCCGATTGCTGGCCGTGCGCGCCGATCGCGACCTGGACTCCGCGATCGGCGAGCTTCTTCGCCTCGCGGGCGGTGTCGTCGTCGACGAAATCCTCTTCCGGCGCCATCGTCCGGCGGACGTTCTGGGCGGCGAGCTGGGCCGGCGGCGCGTGGCGCGACAGCAAGGGATGCTTCCACACGTCCATATGCTGGCGCCAGTAAGGATCGCCGGCGAGGCCTCCGTAAGCGACGACCAGGGTCGGCGTGTAGTTGGTCTTCGACTGCGACCACAGGCTGACCACATCGTCGTAGAAATGCTGGACGGGCAGATTGTGCTCGAGCGTGGCGTTGCCGTCCTGGACCAGGGTGATGTCCATATTGTAGAGCGAGCCGCCCTCCGGGACGACCTCCATCCCCTCGCGCTGGGCCGCCGCCACCACCATCTGACGCTGCTCGCGCCGGGGCTGGTTGTAATTCTTGACGCTGTGCGCGCCCTGCGCCTTCAGCCGGCGGACGTGGGCGAGGGCGTCGTCGAAGCTGTTGATCTCGGCATAGACGTCCGCGGCCTTGGCCCCGTAGATGATCTCGCCGGTCGAGAAGATGCGCGGGGCGACGATCTTGCCGGCGCGCTGCATCTCGGAGGCGACGAAGATTTCCGCCGCGCTCGCGGAGGGATCGTGAATCGTCGTCGCGCCCATGGCGAGGTTGACGATCGACGACCAATTCTGCTGCGGGACGAGACCGTCCTCGCCCTGGGGGCCGTGGGCGTGGGCGTCGACCAGGCCCGGGATGATCGTCTTGCCGGCGGCGTCGACCGTCTTCGCTCCGGCGGGGATCGCGACCTCGCCGCGCCGTCCGACCGCGACGATTCGGTCGCCGCGGATCACGATGACGCCGTCGTCGATGATGCCGCCGTCGGGCGCCGCCATGGTGACGATCCTCGCGCCGGAGATCGCGACGAGGCCCGACGGCCGGTCGGCGGCGACGTCCATCGACAGCGAGACTCCGGCGGTCGGCGGCTTGAACCTGGGCGCATTCTCGGCCGGCGGCGCCGATCCGAACAAGGCGGCGGTATCGACGGTGTAGCCGGTCGGGCCGGTGCTCCAGTGAAGCCGCCGGCCGCCGCCCGACCAATGGATGAAGTCCGCGCCGACGGCGCTGACCCTGGTCACCGGCAGAGGGCCGCCCTTGGCGTCGGCGGCGACGTCCTGGGTGCCGGGCATGAGCGGCATGACGAACGCCTGATAATTCTGGCGGAAGGCGACATATTGGCCGTCGGGGGAAACCTGATAGTCGCTGACCATCTCGCCGGTCGAATGGACGTGCCTGGCCTCGCCGCTCAAGTCGGTGCTGACCAGCTGGCGCTTGCCCGCGGCCGGGACGATCATGAACAGCCGGTCGTTCGATTCGCCGAACTGCGGCTCGGCGCCGTCCTTCGTCACCCGCACCGGCGCGCCGCCGGTCGCCGCGATCCGGTAGATGCCCGGATTTTCCGACCATCTGGGCGAGGTCAGGAAGCCCCCCTGCCCCTGCTCGAACGCGATCGTCCGGCCGTCGGGCGAGAAACGCGGGCGGGCGTAGTGGCCGGGCTGGCTGGTGACGGTGCGGGCCGCGCCTCCGGCGGCCGCGACGGTGCGGATCCGCCCCAGGCCCTCGTCGGTCCATCCGACGTAGACGATCGACCGGCCGTCGCGCGACCAGGAAGGATAGAGCTCGAGCTCCGCCTCGTCGCCCTTGACGAGCCGGCGGGCGGCGCCGCCGCCGGCCGGCTTCACCCACAATTTGCCGAGCGTCTCGAAGGCGATCTGGCGGCCGTCGGGCGAGACGCTCGCCCAGCGCGGCATCTTCGTCTGGAAGCGATCGGGAGCGACCTCGACCTGCGGATGCAAGGCGTCGATCGCGACCCTCGTGTCGTTGACCCGGAAGGGGATCTCGCCTGCGCCGCCGCCGTCGCCGTTCACTCGGCGGAGCTTTCCGCCCGCCCAGAAGACGATCGAGCGGCTGTCCGGAGTCCAGTCCATGTTGGGATAGACGCCGCTCACCGCCCAGGTCTCCTGCACGTCCTGGTCGAGCGCGTCGTAGACCTTGCGCTCCTCCCCCGAGACGAG
Organism: Allosphingosinicella sp.; assembly: GCA_040514175.1. Taxonomy (GTDB): domain Bacteria; phylum Pseudomonadota; class Alphaproteobacteria; order Sphingomonadales; family Sphingomonadaceae; genus Allosphingosinicella. Next base: position 6,643 of record JBEVDE010000438.1, read on the forward strand.
ATCCTTGACGTAGAGCTTCGATCTCGCGCGCTCGCGGCGGACGAAGGCGATCTTCTTCCCGTCCGGCGAAGGCGTCGGCCGGACCGAGCCGCCGGCGCCGGAAACCACCGTCGTCACCTCGCCCGTGTCGAGCTCGTAGCGCTGGATGTCGAACAGGTCGGTGTTCGAATCCTGCGCATATTGGAAGATCGCGCCCGGAGTGACGTTCCTGGTGAAATAGATGGCCTTGCCGTCCGGAGCGTAGATCGGCTCGCCAAGCTCCTTCTGATGCTGCTCGTTGGGCTTCTTGACCAGGGGCACGCCGCCGCCGCCGGAGACGTGATAGAGCCAGACCTCGCCGGTGCCGAGCGAACGGCCGGTGGTGAAATGCTTCTTGGCGGCGATGAAGCGGCCGTCGGGGCACCAGGTCGGCTGGTGGAGGAGCCGGAAATCCTCCTTGGTCAGCTGGCGCCTGTCTCTGCCGTCGGCGTTCATGATCCAGATATTGTCGCCGCCGCCGCGATCGGAGGTGAAGGCGATGCGCCGGCCGTCGGGCGAGAAGCGAGGCTGCTGCTCGTAGGCCAGGCCGTCGGCGATCCTGGTCGGAGCGCCGCCGCCGATCGGCAGGGTATAGATGTCGCCGAGCAGGTCGAAGGCGATCGTCCGCCCGTCGGGCGAGACGTCGACATTCATCCAGGTGCCCTCGTCGACGTTTATGGGGATCTGGCGAAGGGTCATTCCCGGCGGCGCGCTGACGTTCCACTTGGCCGGCTTGTCCGGCTCGGTCGCCGGGGCCCGGGCGGCGGCGGGCGGAAGCGCCTTCACCGGCTTCTGCTCCGGGTTGATGACCTCATTCTCGGGCGCCTGGGTCTCCTGCACGGGGGGCGGCGTGGGCGTCGGCGGGGGGGCTACCTGCGCGCTGGCCTGAGTGGCCGCCAGAACCACGGCGATCGCCGCTGTCACCCGATACTTCATCCATCCCTCCGCCAAGGCTTATGTCGCGTGCCTTAGGAAGGAATCCCATGCGCGTCTTGCGCAAAAAGCGTTGCCCAGCGAAGGCGGGGGCCAAGGGAGGGGTGGCCTTCACCCCTTGATCCGGAGCTGACTTATCCGTCATTCAGCACTCGCATCTTATCGGCGAGGCGGTGCGCCACACCTTGAGGTCGATGACCGTCTTCCCCGGTCGTCCACAAAAGCATTGCTTCATAGATGGCCAAGCCACGTATCGTATTCTTAAGGCGTGTGATCTGCTGAATTAGCCCGTCACTAAGACGAGGCCGGTCAATGGCCGGTCCGTTCGACCTCGTCGATCCGCGCCCGCGCCCGGGCGAAGGCCTCTTCGGCCGACACGCCAGAGCCGCTATCCCGTCCTCGCGAGATCTCGGTCCTGAGCGCCTCAAGCTTGACCCTCATGGCGGAGGGAAAGTGATCGCGATCGGTCCGCATTCTCCGATCCTACCGCCCCGCATCGGCAAAGCACAGCCTCGCTCGCCAAAGGTTCGCCTGTATGCTACCCAAGCCGGACATTCGCTGGACCCAACATGCTCGAAATCCAACTCGATCCCAAGCTCGAACGCCACCTCGCCGAAATCGCCGCGCGGGTCGGCGAGGCGCCGGCCGAGCTCGCGCGCAAAGCCCTGGTCGCCTATCTCGAGGATCTGGAAGATCATGCGGTCGCGGTGGAAGCGGAGAAGGGATTCGACACGAAGGATACCGTCTCGCTCGATGCGCTGATGACGCGCTATGGCGTGGAAGGTTGAGTTCATCCGGCGCGCGGAAAAGCAGATCGACAGGCTGGACCCGCAAATCCGTATCCGAATATTGAAGAAACTGAAAAGCGCGGCAGACAGCGACAACCCGCGCGCCTCCTCCGAGCCGCTTATCGGCCCATGGACCGGCTACTGGCGCTACCGTGTCGGCGATCATCGCGCCATCTGCCGGATAGACGATGCGGTGGTGACGGTGTTCGTTATCGAGGTCGGTCACCGAAGCCAGGTCTACCGCTGACCCCTCACCTTCGCCCACCAAGCGACCGCCCCCACCATCATCCCCGCGTAAGCGGGAATCCAGCTCGGACTCAGAGCTGGATTCCGACGTTCGCGGGGATGACGAGTGCTCAGTAGCGGTAGTGATCCGGCTTGAACGGGCCTTCGGTCGGCACGCCGATGTAGCTCGCCTGCTTGTCGGTCAGCTTGGTCAGCTTGACGCCGAGCTTGTCGAGGTGGAGCGCGGCGACCTTCTCGTCGAGATGCTTGGGGAGGACGTAGACGTCGTTCTTGTAGGTCTCCGCCTTGGTCCACAGCTCGATCTGGGCGAGCGTCTGGTTGGTGAAGCTCGCCGACATGACGAAGCTCGGGTGGCCGGTGGCGTTGCCGAGGTTCACGAGACGGCCCTTCGAGAGGACGATGATCTTCTTGCCGTCCGGGAATTCGACCTCGTCGACCTGCGGCTTGATCTCGGTCCACTTCATGTTCTGAAGCGCGCCGATCTGGATCTCGCTGTCGAAATGGCCGATGTTGCAGACGATGGCCATGTTCTTCATCGCCTTCATGTGCTCGGCTGTGATCACGTCTTCGTTTCCGGTGGCGGTGACGAAGATGTCGCAGCGGGTGACCGCCTCGTCCATCGTCACCACCTCATAGCCCTCCATCGCCGCCTGGAGCGCGCAGATCGGGTCGATCTCGGTGACCATGACCCGCGCCCCGCCCTGGCGCAGCGACGCGGCCGAGCCCTTGCCGACATCGCCGAAGCCGGCGACGCAGGCGACCTTGCCGGCGAGCATGACGTCGGTCGCGCGGCGGATCGCGTCGACCAGCGACTCCTTGCAGCCGTAGAGGTTGTCGAACTTCGACTTGGTGACGCTGTCGTTGACGTTGATCGCGGGGAACGGCAACTTGCCGTCGCGGGCGATCTGATAGAGCCGGTGGACCCCGGTGGTGGTCTCCTCGGACACGCCCTTGATGCTGTGCACGCTGGCGGTGAGGTAGCCCGGCCTCGCCTTGAGGAACGCCTTGAGCGCGCGCTGGAACTCGATTTCCTCCTCGTTGGTCGGGTCGGGCAGGCTGTCGCCGGCCTCGATCCGCGCCCCCCACAGCGCGAACATCGTCGCGTCGCCGCCGTCGTCGAGGATCATGTTGGCGGTCTGGGTGCCCGAGCCGTCGCCATCCCAGTCGAAGATCCGCCCGACATAGTCCCAATAGTCGGCGAGGCTCTCGCCCTTGAT
>JBEVDE010000022.1:0-20107 GCA_040514175.1 Allosphingosinicella sp.
GAACGCCCTCCGGAATGTAGACGAAGGTGCCGTCGGAGAAGACCGCGCAGTTGAGCGCCGAGAAATAATTGTCGTGCTGGGGCACGACCTTGCCCAGCCACTTCTTCACCATCTCGGGATATTCGCGGATCGCCTCGCTGATGGAGAGGAAGACCACGCCGGCGCGGAGCAGCTCTGCGCGGAAGGTCGTCGCGACCGAGACGCTGTCGAACACCGCGTCCACCGCCACCTTGCGCGCGCCCTCGACGCCGGCGAGCACCTTCTGCTCCTCGATCGGGATGCCGAGCTTCTCGTAGACCCTGAGGATCTCCGGATCGACCTCGTCGAGCGAGCCGAGCGTCGGCTTGGCCTTGGGCTCGGCGTAATAATAAGCGTCCTGGAAATCGATCGGCGGGATGTCGAGCTTGGCCCAGCTCACCTCCGCCATGGTCAGCCAGGCGCGATAGGCCTTGAGCCGCCATTCGAGCATCCATTCGGGCTCGTTCTTCTTGGCCGAGATGAAGCGGACCGTGTCCTCGTTGAGGCCCTTGGGCGCGAAATCCTGCTCGATGTCGGAGCTGAAGCCCCATTCGTAGGTGGAGGCGCGATCGACCGCCTCCTGGGCCTCGCGGTTGCGAATTCCGGCGTCTTCCGCGGCCATTATTTCGCCTCCGCCAGAGTGGCGAGGCTGACCCCCTGGAGGGCGAAGCGGACCGCGTCGTTGGCGGCGTTCAGATGCGGCTTGACCCGGCAGCTGCCCTCGAGCGCGCAGTCGTGGATCGAGCCCTCGATGCAATTGGTCATCGCGATCGGCCCCTCGACCGCCTCGATGATGTCGGCGAGGCTGATCCCGCCCGCCGCCCGGGCGAGCCGGAAACCGCCGCCGCTGCCGCGCGCGGATTCGAGAAGGCCGGCGCCGGCGAGCCGGCCCATCACCTTCTGGGCGGTCGGAAGCGGCACCCCCGTCTCCTCGGCGAGCAGCCCCGCCGACAGGCGATCGCCCGCGGGACGGCGGGCGGCGGCGGCCATCACGACGACGGCGTAATCGGCAAGGGAGGTGAGGCGCATAAGCTAATCGGACCAAATCGTTCCGATTGGCATGTGGCGGGAATGGAGGGGAAAATCAACCACCATTCCAGCGCGCCCCCGACGAACAATTTAATATCCAGAAATCAAATAGCTAAGATAGGATATGAGCGCCGAAAAGGTCGAATTCAGTCCTCCAGGCCGCCATACGAAAGTCGGCGGCAATCCCGCCGCCATTTGTGAGGAGAATGACGTGTGACACTCACTGAGCTGTGCATCATTCTTGGAGTGCTGTTCGCTTTCGGCACCTTGATCCTCAAGGTCGCCGAAGTGACACGCTCCAAGTAGCACACGGGCGGGGCTGGGCTGGCACCCAGCCCCAAACGATTCGGGCCCTCGCCGCTGGCACGGCGAGGGCCCATCTGTGAGTATGTCGCAGTGACAATCGCTGAGCGCACTTCATACGCCTTCGGCGTCGCCAAATCAACAATGGGCCCGCCTGCTCGGCATCCGGTGTTGAAAGGCATTCCATCAGGGCTTGGCCGCCGCTAGCGGCTTTGCCATGGCCCTCTACCCCCTCGTCCGTCCCCTCGTCTTCGCGCTCGACGCGGAGCGGGCGCATCGATTGACGATCCGGGCGCTGAGGGCGGTTCCGGCCGGGCTTCCTCCGCCGACGGACCCGGTTCTGGCGATCGGGGTCGCGGGGCTCGAATTCCCCAATCCGGTCGGGCTCGCCGCGGGCTTCGACAAGGACGGCGAGGTCTTCGACCGGATGCTCGGCTTCGGTTTCGGCTTCGTCGAGGTCGGGACTCTGACCCCGAGGCCCCAGCCGGGAAATGCCCGGCCGAGGCTGTTCCGCCTGCGCGAGGACCGGGCGGTGATCAATCGGATGGGCTTCAACAACGGCGGCCTCGCCGCCGCAGAGGCCCGGCTGACGCCGGGCCGGTCCTCGCTGGGGCAGCTCAATTTCAAATTGTCCGGGCGGCGGCCGGGGCGGGTGGGAATCAACATCGGCGCCAACAAGGACAGTTCCGACCGCATCGCCGATTATGTGGAAGGGGTGCGCCGGATGAAACGCCGGGCGGCCTACCTCACCATCAACGTCTCCTCGCCGAACACGCCGGGCCTCAGAGAGCTGCAGGACGAGGGCGCATTGAGCGAGCTGCTCGCGGCGGTGGAGGAGGCGCGCGGGCCGAAGCTCCCCGTCATGTTCGAGGACGACCCCGGCCCCTTGCGGACTCCCGTCTTTCTCAAGGTCGCGCCCGATATGGATCGGGGGCAGGTCGACGCGATCGCGCGCACCGCGATGGAGGGCGGGGTCGACGGCCTGATCGTCGCCAACACCACGGTGTCGCGGCCGGCCCTGCGCTCGAAGCATTCGGCCGAGGGCGGCGGGCTTTCCGGCGCTCCGCTCAAGGCGCTCGCCCTGCGGAAGCTCAAGGAATTCCGGGCCGCGACCGGCGGCGCCATCCCCCTGATCGCGGTGGGCGGGATCGAGAACGGGGTCGACGCCTACGAGAGGATCCGCGCCGGGGCGAGCCTGGTCCAGCTCTATACGGCGCTCGTCTATCAGGGGCCGGGAGTCGCCAAGGCGATCGCCGGCGAGCTTCGAAGCCTGCTCGCGCGCGACGATTTCGCGACCCTTGCCGAGGCCGTGGGGGCCGACTCGCCTTAGCCCTTGCGGCGCGGGAGCATCCGACTAGTGTCCCCGCCCATGCTGAACCGGTCGTCCCGCCTCGCCCCCTTCGCCATCCTCCTGTTTCTCGCCGCCGGCTCCGCGCAAGCGCGCAGGCCGGCGCGCGCTCCGGCCTCGACCACCGCCGCGCCGGGAATGGTCTCGGCGGCCGATCCGCGCGCGGCGGCGGCCGGAGTCGAGATCCTGCGCAAGGGCGGAAGCGCGACCGATGCCGCCATCGCCACCATGCTGGCGCTGAACGTCGTCGAGCCGCAGAGCGCGGGGATCGGCGGCGGCGCCTTCTTCGTCCGCTACGATAAGCGGACCGGCGCGACGACCACGATCGACGGACGCGAGGCGGCTCCGAAGGCCGCCGATCCGCGCTGGTTCTACGGCCCGGACGGAAATCCGCTCAGGCACGAGGACGCGGTGCCGGGCGGGCGAAGCGTCGGCGTGCCGGGAACGCTCCAGGCGATGGCGATGGCGCACCGGAACGGGGGGCGCCTGCCGTGGGCGGCCCTGTTCCAGCCGGCGATCAGGCTGGCGCGAGGCGGCTGGACCCTGAGCCCGCGATTCGCGAATATGCTGTCGCGCTATTCCGGCTTCATCGACAAGGGCGCGGCGAAGATCTTCCTCGATTCGGACGGGAGGGCGTTGCCGGCCGGAACGACGGTCCGCAACCCGGAGCAGGCCGCTTTGTTCGAGCGCATCGCCAGGGCGGGGCCCGGCGCTTTCTATACGGGCGCGCAGGCGCGCAAGCTGGTGGCGACGGTCAACGGCGCCGCGCGCAACCCCTCGAAGATGACTCTGGCCGATCTTTCCGCCTATCGCGCCAAGCCGAGGCCGCCGGTCTGCGGCACCTATCGGGTCTACAAGGTGTGCAGCATGGGGCCGCCCTCCTCGGGCGGGATCACGGTGCTGATGATCCTCAAGCAGCTCGAGCGGTTCGACATGGCCGCGCTCGGACCCAGGTCGCCGGTCGCCTGGCACCTGTTCGCCGAATCCTCGCGCCTGGCCTGGGCCGATCGCGACCTTTACATCGGCGATCCGGATTTTGTTCACGTGCCCGTCGCCGGCCTGCTCGACCCCGCCTATCTCGCCTCGCGCTCGGCGCTCATCTCGCCCGACCGGACGATGGCGCGGGCGGCGGCGGGACGGCCGCGCGGCGCGCCCGAGCGGCTGCGCGCGCCGCCCGGCGAACGCGCGGGGACGACGTCCCTCACGGTCGCCGACCGCCAGGGCAACATCGCCCAGGTGACGACCACGATCGAAAGCGTGTTCGGCTCCGGCCTGTCGGTCGACGGAACCATGCTCAACAACGAGCTCACCGACTTCGACACGGTTCCGCAGAAGGAAGGCTATCTCGTCGCCAACCGGGTCGAAGGCGGCAAGCGGCCGCGCAGCTCGATGGCGCCGACCATCGTCTACGGGCCCGACGGGAAAGTCAGGATCGCGCTCGGCGCGGCCGGCGGACCAACGATCATCTCGCAGATCGCCAAGGCGCTGGTCGCGGTGCTCGACTGGAAGATGAGCGCCCAGGATTCGATCGCGCTGGGCCTCGTCTTCGCCCCGGGGGACACGGCGGTGATCGAGAAGGGGACCGCGCTGGAGGCGCTTGCGCCCGAGCTGCGCGCGCTCGGCCACAAGGTGCCGGTAGCGCCGCTGGGTCTCAAGGCGCATGCGGTGGAGCGGGTGAACGGCCGCTGGGTCGGCGCCGCAGACCCGCGGAGCGAGGGCGTCGGCATGAGCGAGACCGGCGACGTCACGCCCATCGTCCGCGCCGGGTCCGAGGAGCGTCCGCCGGAATGAACGCGGCGTCGAGGGACGGAGGGAAGAAGGCCATGCGCGAGCTCGAACATTTTCCCAATCTCGTCGCCATGTTCTTCGCGCGCGCCGCCGAGAAAGGCGACAGGCCCTTCCTGTGGGCGAAGAAGCAGGGCGCGTGGAGCGCGATCAGCTGGCGCGACGCGGCAAGCCAGGTCTGCTCGCTGGCGAGCGCCCTCAAGGCGATCGGCCTCAGGCCCGGCGACATGGTCATGCTGGTCTCGGAGAACCGGCCGGAATGGTGCATCGCCGACCTCGCCATCATGACCGCGGGCTGCGTCACCGTCCCCGCCTACACGACCAACACCGAGCGCGATCACCAGCATATCCTCGACGACAGCGGCGCCCGGGCGGTCATCGTCTCGACCCAGAAGCTGGCCAGGCCGCTGCTTCCGGCGGCGATCCGGTCGAGCAATTGCGAGCATGTCATCGGCATCGAGGCCCTGCCCGGAGGCCAGTCGGGCAATGTCGGCTTCCACGACTGGACGGCGCTGATCGCGGCCCATGCGCCGGACGTCGCCGCCTGCACCGAGACGGCTTCCCGGGTCACCCGCGACGACCTCGCCTGCCTCATCTACACGTCCGGCACCGGCGGAGCGCCGCGCGGGGTGATGCAGCATCACGGCGCCATTCTCCACAATGTCGAGGGCTGCGTCGCCGTCATCGCCGAGGATTTCGGGGTGGGCGAGGAGGTGTTCCTGTCCTTCCTTCCGCCCAGCCACGCCTATGAGCATAGCGGCGGCCAGTTCTTCCCGATCGGGATCGGCGGGCAGATCTATTATTCGGAAGGGCTGGAGAAGCTCGCCTCGAACATCGAGGAGGTGCGGCCGACCCTGATGATCGTGGTGCCGAGGCTGTTCGAGGTGCTCAGGCAGCGGATCCTCAAGGCCGTCGAGAAGCAGGGCAGGCTCCCCAATTACATGATGAAGCGGGCGCTGGAAATCGGCGCCAAGGATTATGCGGGTAGGAAGGGTCTGTGGGACCGGCCGATGGACCTCGTCCTCGACCGGCTGTTCCGGCCCAAGATCAGCGCCCGTTTCGGCGGACGGGTGAAGGCGATGGTGTCGGGCGGTGCGCCGCTCAACCCGGACGTCGGCATCTTCTTCCATTCGCTCGGTCTCACCGTCCTCCAGGGCTACGGCCAGACCGAGGCGGCGCCGGTGATCAGCTGCAACCGCCCGAGCGCGGGCATCAAGATGGACACGGTCGGGCCGCCGCTGAAGAATACCGAGGTCCAGATCGCCGGAGACGGCGAGATCCTCGTGCGCGGCGAGCTCGTCATGAAGGGCTATTGGCGCAACCCCGCCCAGACCGAGAAAGTGCTGATCGACGGCTGGCTCCATACCGGCGACGTCGGCCATATCGACGAGGCGGGCCGGATCGTCATCACCGACCGCAAGAAAGACCTCATCGTCAACGACAAGGGCGACAACGTCTCGCCGCAGAAGGTGGAGGGGATGCTCACCCTCCAGCCCGAGATATTGCAGGCGATGGTGGTCGGCGACCGCCGGCCCTATCTGGTCGGCGTTCTGGTCGCCGATCCGGAATGGACGGCGGACTGGGCGAAGGCGGCGGGCAGGCCGCGCGACGCCGCGGCCCTGCGCGACGATGCGGACTATCACCGGGCGCTGTCGGCCGCGGTCGACCGGGTCAATGCCGACCTCTCGGTGATCGAGAAGGTGCGGCGCTTCATCCTTGCCGACGAACCCTTCTCGACCGAGAACGAGCAGCTCACCCCGTCGATCAAGATCCGCCGCCACGTCATCCGGGCGGCTTATGGGGAGCGGCTGGACGGCCTGTACAAGAAGTAGCTCATCCTCCCCGCCGCGAAGCGGCGGGGAGGGGGACCGCCCGTGGACGACCCGCGGGCGGGTCGTCGATGGAGGGGTAGCTGGAGCAGGCCTGCGCGGCTACCCCTCCACCATGCTTCGCATGGTCCCCCTCCCCATGCTGCGCATGGGGAGGATTTTCAGCTCCGGACCCGCCGGTAGGGCTCGAAGTCGCCGAGGCCGCAGCCGCCGAATTCGGTGCGGGCGACCGGGTCGAAGACGGTGGCGATGTCGCCGCGGCACAAGCGCGGGCCGGTGGTCTGGGTCCTGAGCGCGCGGCTGAAGCCGAGGTCGGGGCAGCCGGCGGGGGGCCGGTTGACCCATTTGCGGCCGCCGGCCCCGGAGAAGACGATCGCGGTTTCGCCGGCGGACTTGTTGCCGTGAAGGTCGCGGCTGTTGACGCATTGCACCGGCGGGCCGGCAGGCTCATAGCCGCTCAACTGGGCCGCGAGCGAGGCCTCGTCACGGGCCGCCATGTCGACCCGGTCCTCGGTGTCGGTGGTGCAGCCTGCCGCGAGGCAGGCCGAAGCGAGCAGAATGTAAGTTTTCATCCCTGGCCTCCTGGGGCTGAAACGCCCCGACTCGCCGGGCGGCCCCCTAGCTCCGGAAATTATCCTTGGCCCGGCGCCGTTCAGCAAGCTCCGCCGCCGATGAAGCGCGCATGAACGGGTTGGTCGCGCGCTCGAGGGCGATCGTCGTCGGCAAAGTGACCTCGCCGCGCTCGCGCGCCGCTCGGACCGCCTCGACCCGGCGGACGAGCGCTTCATTGTCCGGCTCGACGGTGAGCGCGAACACGCCGTTGGCGAGCGTATATTCGTGGCCGCAATAGACCCGGGTGTCCGGCGGAAGCGCCGCGAGCCGCTGCAGATTGTCGTGCATTTGCCCGGGATCGCCCTCGAACAGCTTGCCGCAGCCCATCGCGAACAAGGTGTCGCCGGTGAAGACGACCGCCGCGGCCGGCAGATGGAAGGCGACGTGGCCCGCGGTGTGGGCGGGGATGTCGATCACCTGAGCCTCGATCCCGCCGATCCGCGCCCGGTCGCCGCCGGCGACGATCCGGTCCATCCGCGACACCCGTTCCGCCTCGCCCGGGCCGGTGATGGTGCAGCCGGTCGAGTCGCGGATCGAATCGTTGCCGCCGGTATGATCGGGATGCCAGTGGGTGTTCCACACCTGGGTAATCCGCCAGCCGCGCGCCGCGGCCTCGGCCAGCACCGGCTCGGCCACCGAAGGGTCGACCGCCACCGTCTCGTCCGACTCCGGATCGTGCACCAGCCAGACGTAATTGTCCGAAAGGACGGGGACGGGGACAATCTCGAGCATGACCGCCAGCCTAATCCCTCACGCCGATCCGCGCCAGCGCCTCGGCGGCGAGGCGCTCGGTCAGCGCGCGCGCCGGAAGCGGCAGGCCCAGCCTGGCCGCCTGGCCGGCCCACATCGGCCGGAAACCGGCCTCGTCGCGGTCCGCCGCGGCCCGGGCGAGCGGGGCCAGGGCGGCCGTCGCCAGAGGATAGGGCGGCGCTTCCGGGCGCACCGGCCCAAGCGTCTCCATCGGTTCGGTCCACAAGCCCCGGGCGAGGCCGCCGGTGAACAGGTTGGTGAAGACGCTCCGCTCCGCCGCCGCGGAGGCGAGGGCGGCGCGATGGGCCGGAGCGACGCCGCTTTCCGGGCAATGGAGATAGGCCGTGCCGATCTGGACCGCCGCCGCGCCGAGCATGAGCGCCGCGGCGATCCCGCGCCCGTCGGCGATTCCCCCCGCGGCGATGACCGGCAGGCCGACGGCGTCGGCGACCTGGGGAAGCAAAGCGAACAGCCCCATCTGCGCCTCGGGCCGGCCGCCGAGGAAGCGGCCGGAATGGCCGCCCGCCTCCCAGCCCTGAACGATTATGCCGTCGACCCCGCGCTCGGCCAGCCAGCGCGCTTCATCGATGGTGGTCGCGTTGGCGATGACCTTTGCTCCGGCGTTCCGGACCCGGTCGAGCAGCGCGTCCTCCGGAAGCCCGAAATGGAAGCTCACCAGCTCCGGGCGAAAAGTCTCGACGGCGGCGCACATGGCCGAGTCGAACGGACGGCGCAGCGGCCCGGGGTCAACCTTCGCCTCGACGCCGTAACGTTCATAAAAGGGTGCGAGGAGGCCGCGCCATGCCCGGTCGTCCGCCCCGCCGGGCATGGTGTGACAGAAGAAGTTGAGGTTGACCGGCCCGGCGGCCCGGGCGCGCAGGTCCGCCGCTTGCGCCATCATCTCCCCGGGCGCGAGCATCGCGCAGGGCAGCGATCCGACCGCGCCGCCTTCGAGGGCGCCGGCCGCCAGTTCGACCCCGCCGGGCCCCGCCATGGGGGCGAGAAGAATGGGGTGGCGGCTGCCGAGCAGGTCGGCGAAGCGCCGGTCCGGCCAGCGCCTCTCAGACGGCGATGGCGTCATAACCGGCCGCGTTGAACTCGATCAGGCAGAAGCCGTGGCCGAACGGGTCGGCGAACATGGCGAGCCTGCCGTAGGGCGCTTCGCAGGTCTCGCCCTCCTGAGTCGCTCCGGCGGCGGCGGCGCGGGCGATCGCCGAGTCCATGTCGTCGACCACGAAATCGGCGTGAACCGGGCTCCAGTGGCGCTCGTAATGCCGGCTGTCGCCACCCGCCGGGCCGATCGAGGTGCCCGCATCCTTGCACAGCAGGTAGATGGGAACGTCGCGGCCGACCAGCTCGACGAAGCCGGAGTCGAAGCGGCGGCCGACCTCGAGGCCGAGGGCGGCGGTGTAGAAAGCGATTCCCTGCTCCAGGTCGGGAACGTCGATGTTGAGGAGCAGGCCGGCCATCGCGCCTACCAATGGCCCGTGTTCGGCATCGAGGCCCAGGGCTCGGCCGGCGGCAGCGCGTCGCCGGCCTGGAGCAGTTCGATCGATATGTTGTCGGGGCTCCGGACGAAGGCCATGCGGCCGTCGCGGGGCGGGCGGTTGATCGTCACGCCGCCGTCCATCAGCCGGCGGCAGCTCTCGTAAATATCGTCGACCCGGTAGGCGAGGTGACCGAAATTGCGGCCCTCGCCATAGCCTTGCTCATCCCAATTGTGGGTGAGCTCGACCTGGGCGTCGTCGTCGCCGGGGGCGGCGAGGAAGATGAGGGTGAAGCGGCCGGCCTCGTTGTCGAAGCGGCGCAGCTCGCGCAGGCCGAGCAGCTCGAAGAAGCGCAGCGTCGCTTCGGGGTCGGAGACCCGGATCATCGTGTGGAGGTATTTCATGGGAGCATCCTACAGCGTGGCGCAGACGCCGTGAAGCACTTGGCGGCGCAGGCGCGCTGCCATAGGCTTCGTCCGATGAAACGCTTTCTCCCCCTCGGGGCCGCCTTCGCCGCGGCCTCGCCCCTTCCCGCGCAGCCGCCCGCCCCGGCGATGACGGCGGCGCTGGCGGAGGCGATCATCGCCGGCTGCAAGGTCCATTCGGCGGCGAAAAGGCAGAGCCACGCCATCGCCGTGGTCGACGGCGGCGGCCATCTCGTCGCGGCGCTGAGGATGGACGGCAACCGCTCCGGGATATTGGATTTCGCGGTCGAGAAAGCGAAGGCGGTCGCCGCCTGGGGCTTCGCCACCGCTCAGATGGAGGAATCGGCCCGGGCCACGCCGGGCTTCGCGCGGGCGCCGGGCGTGGTCACCGTGGCCGGCGGAGTCCCGGTCTTCGCCGCCGACGGCAGGACCCTGATCGGCGCGGCGGGCGCCTCCGGCGAGGCCCCGGCCGACGATTCCGCCTGCGCCGAGGCGGGGATCAAGGCGGCGGGGCTTAGGAGCGAGCGGGCGCGCTGAGCGTCATCCTCCCCGTCCGCGAAGCGGACGGGGAGGGGGACCATGCGAAGCATGGTGGAGGGGTATCGACTCTGTGGCCGAAGGGCGCGCGAAATTTCGCGGTCGCTGCCAGCCACCCCTCCACCACCCTTCGGGCGGTTCCCCTCCCCATGCGGGGCATGGGGAGGATAGATACGCTATTTCGCGTCGTTGGCGGCGATGGCGGCCTGCGCGGCCTTTGCCGCCGGCGAGCCGGGCGCCGTCCGGGCGGCGCGGGCGTAGAGGCCGAGCGCGGCCTCCTTTTCACCGGAAAGGCCGGCGATGTTGCCGGCCTCGAGCAGGATCGGAGCGTCGCCGGGGGCGAGCGAGACCGCCCTGGCGATATGCTCCCGCGCCAGCGCCAGGTCGTTCTGCCGGCGGGCGAGCGCGGCCGACAGATACCAGCCGAAAGCGTCTCCGGGGACGAGGGCGAGCCCCTTGTCGATATTGGACCGGGCCGCCGCCGGCTCGGCCAGCGCCACGGCGACCCGGCCGAGATCGAGCTGGACCTCGCCTTCGAGCTGGGGGGCGAGCAGGCGTGTCGCAAGCGCGGCCTCGAACGCCTTGCGCGCCGCGGCGGCGTCGCCGGCGGCGAGCCGGGCGTTGCCGGCCTCGACCCACAGATCGCCGCGGCGATTGTCCTGGCGGGCTTCCGCATCCTTCGCCGCGGCCTCGAAGGCGGCCGCCGCCTCCGGCCATTTCTCCTGCGCCGCCAAAGCGAGGCCGAGGCATTGCGCCGCCATCAGCCCGCCGCCCGAGCCGAGCCAGGACTGCGCCTGCCCGGCCGCGCGCGCCGGCGCGGTTCGGGTGAGGGCGAGGCAGTCGCGGTAGCGGTTGGCGGGCGTGTCGACTGGTCCGGCGGCCTGGGCGGCCAGAGCGAGCATGAGGGATATCATGACGGAAGCCTTAGCACCGGAGGCTGCATGGCGGGTGAACGGCTCACCGAAGGTCGTCCCCGCTCAATCCGGCATCAGCCTTTCCACCGTATCGATCAGAAGGGCGACGTCGCCGGGGCGGGAGAGGCGGTGGTCGCCGCCCTTGACCAGGATCGTCCGCACGTCGGGGGAGGCGAGCCGTTCCATCAGCCGCAGCGAAACCCGCCAGGGCACGTCGGCATCGTCGAGGCCGTGGAGCAACCGAACCGGAGCGTCGATCGCAATCTCGCCGCCGAGCAGCCCGAGCGCCTCGCCGCTCTCCCAGAAGGCGCGGGTGGTGACGTAGGGCGCCTCGCCATAAGGGGAAGCCTCCTCGAGCCGGCCGGCCTGGAGGATCTCGGCTTTCTGCCCGGCGGTGAAGCCCCAGTCGGTGAAATCCGGCGCGGCGGCGATCCCGACCAGGGCGGCCACCCGCTCCGGCCGGGCGAGCGCGCAGAGCAGCATCAGCCAGCCGCCCATCGACGAGCCGACCAGGACGACGGGTCCGTCGAGGCCGTCGATCATGGCGAGCGCGTCGTCGCGCCAGCCGGCCAGCGTCTGCGCCTCGAAATCGCCGTCGCTGAGGCCGCAGCCGGCATAATCGAAGCGAAGCATCGCCCGCCCCTGCGCCTGCGCCCAGGAGTCGAGCGCGCTCGCCTTGCCGCCCGCCATGTCCGACATGTAGCCGGGCAGGAAGACGATCGCCGGCCCGCGGCCCGGCCGGAAGCGCCGGGCGAGGCGGTGGCGGCCGCGGATGAGGAAGTCGAGCCCGTCCATCCGCGGCCTCCTAGCGGGACCGCGCGCCCGTCACAAACGAAGGAAGGACCGGCGCCCCGCCGGCCCTTGCCCCGTCAGTTGGTGTCGTCGTCGTCGCCGCCGAAGCAGTCGGCGAGCAGGCACACCGCGACGCCGGCGGCGACCGCGCCGACGACGATCCACACGGTGGGATCGCCGCCGGTCATGTTGAGCCTCCTGTCGGCGTCGAGATGGGCGAGGTCGAAGCTCGCCAGCTGGGCCTTGTTGAGCTTGCCGCTCCCGTTGAAGCGGATGTCGCCGAGGGTGAGCTGGCGGTTGATCGGGCGGCCGTCGAGGCCGGCCCCGACCGTCTTGCCCATGCCGAAGGTCAGGCCGTAGGTCGGCTTCGCCTTCGCGGCCGGCGCCCGGCCCAGCGGGATGCGCATGTTGAAGGTGGCGTTGACCCCGCGCGGCCCGTCGAAGCCCTCCACGCGGTAATTCTGCGCCGCCGCCGGCATGGCGGAGGCGAGACAAAGGGCGGCCGAGACGGTCGCGGTAACGAACTTTCTCATTTGATCCCCCTTTCGATCAAAGCTCCCGATCCGGAAGCGGGGCGAGAATAGCACGGAATCGTTTCGGCGGCGAGTTGGCGCGGGGGCTGGAGATGGCGCGAGCCTGCCGCTACAGGCTCGCCTGTCATGACAGAGCATTTCAAGATCAGGCTTCCCGACGGCTCGGTGCGCGAAGTCGCTCCCGGGACGACTCCGGCCGACGTCGCCGCGGCGATCGGGCCCGGGCTCGCCAAGGCGGCGCTGGCCGCGCGCGTCAACGGCGAGGTCCGCGATCTCGGCCGTCCGCTCGAGGGCGATTCGGACCTGGCCCTGATCACCGCGCGCGACGAGGCCGACGCGCTCGAGCTGGTCCGCCACGATTACGCCCACATCCTTGCCGAGGCGGTCCAGAACCTCTTCCCCGGCACCCAGATCACCTTCGGTCCGGCGACCGACGACGGCTTCTATTACGATTTCGCGCCCATGCCCGAGCGCGGCCCCTTCACCGAGGAGGATCTGCCGGCGATCGAGGAGGAGATGCGCCGGATCATCGCCCGCGACGAGCCTCTGGTCCGCGAGGTGTGGACCCGCGAGGACGTGCGCCGGCTGTTCCTCGAGCAGGGCGAGAGCTTCAAGGCCGAATGGGTGATGGAGCTGCCCGAGCACGAGACCATCACCATGTACCGCTCCGGCGGGTGGATCGACCTGTGCCGCGGGCCGCACCTCGCCTCGACGGGCAAGGTCGACCCGCAGGCCTTCAAGCTGACGCGGGTCTCCGGCGCCTATTGGCGCGGCGACCAGAAGAACGCGATGCTGTCGCGAATCTACGGGACGGGCTGGCTCAACAAGAAGCAGCTCGACGCGCATCTGGTGCGGATCGAGGAGGCCCTGAAGCGCGACCATCGCCGGATCGGCCAGGACATGGGCCTGTTCCACCTCCAGGCCGAGGCGCACGGCTCGGTCTTCTGGCATCCCGCCGGCTTCGTCGTGTGGCGCCAGCTCGAAGCCTATATGCGCCGCCGACTCGACGCCGCCGGCTACGAGGAAGTGAAGACTCCGCAGGTCATGGACGCGCGCCAGTGGGAGCAGTCCGGCCATTGGGGCAAATATCGCGAGAACATGTTCGTCATTCCGGACGAGATACCCAATACCGAGGACGAGGGCCCGATCGTTTCGGACGACGCCGAGTGGATGGCCCTGAAGCCGATGAACTGCCCGGCCCACATCCTGATCTTCCGCCAGGGCATCAAGAGCTATCGCGACCTGCCGATCCGGCTGGCCGAGATGGGCGTGTGCCACCGCAACGAGCCGCACGGCGCGCTCCACGGCATCCTGAGGGTCCGCCAGTTCACCCAGGACGACGCCCACATCTTCTGCCGCGAGGACCAGCTCGTCGAGGAGGTGAGGCTGTTCCTCGACCTGCTCGACACGGTCTACAAGGATCTCGGCTTCCCCGATTATGCGATCAAGCTCGCGCTCCGGCCGGAGAAGAGGTTCGGAAGCGAGGAAATGTGGGACTGGTCGGAGCAGTCGCTTCGCGACGCGGTCAAGGCGGCCGGGCGCGACACGGCGGAGTTCGGCTGGGAAGAGCTTCCGGGCGAGGGCGCCTTCTACGCGCCCAAGCTCGAATTCCATCTCACCGACGCGATCGGCCGCACCTGGCAGGTGGGTACGATCCAGACCGACACGGTGCTGCCCGAGCGGCTCGATGCGAGCTACGTCGCCGAGGACGGCCAGCGGCACCGGCCGGTCATGCTCCACCGCGCCATCCTCGGCTCGTTCGAGCGCTTCATCGGAATCCTGATCGAGCATCATGCCGGCCGCTTCCCGCTCTGGCTCGCGCCGGTCCAGGCGGTGGTGGCGACGATCGTCTCCGACGCCGACGATTATGCGCGCGAGGTGGCGGCGAAGCTGGCGGCGGCGGGCCTCAGGGTCGAGACCGACCTCAGGAACGAGAAGATCAACTACAAGGTGCGCGAGCACAGCCTCGCCAAGGTCCCCAATCTGCTCGTCGTCGGCAAGCGCGAGGCGGACGAACGGACGGTGGCGCTCCGGCCGCTCGGCGAGGGCGCCCGGCAGGAAGTGCTCGGGCTCGACGAGGCGGTGGAGCGGCTGAGGATGGAAGCGCTTCCGCCGGATTTGAAATAGCGCGTCGCCCCAGCGAAGGCTGGGGCCCCGGGGGGTGAAGACCGCGGTGCTTTTCACCTGCCGGGGTCCCAGCCTTCGCTGGGACGACGTGCAACCCCGCAACAGCGGCCCGATAAAAGCGGCCCCGCGCCCTCCCAGCGTCTTTCATTCGCACCCCGGAACCACTAGGTGATGGGCTGAACTTCAACCTCAGGAGACATTGTTATACGTCCGCCCATGATCCGGCGCCCGCAGGCGCCGCCCCTGAACGGCCCCCGCTTCAACGAATTCATCTCCGTGCCCAAGGTGCGCGTGATCGATGAGAATGGCGAGAATATCGGGGTGCTCCTGACCGCCGAAGCGATCGAGCAGGCCGCCGAAGTCGGCCTCGACCTGGTCGAGGTTTCGCCCAACGCCGATCCGCCGGTGTGCAAGTTCCTCGACGTCGGCAAGTTCAAATACGAGGCCCAGAAAAAGGCCAATCTCGCCCGCAAGTCGCAGAAGACGCAGGAGATCAAAGAGATCAAGATGCGTCCGAACATCGACGATCACGATTACGACACCAAGATGAAGAAGGTTTTCTCCTTCATCGGCGAGGGCGACAAGGTGAAGATCACCCTCAGGTTCCGCGGCCGCGAGCTCGCCCATGGCGAGCTCGGCATGCGCCTCCTCCAGCGGGTCCAGGCCGACGTCGCCGAGACCGCCAAGGTCGAGCAGCATCCGCGCATGGAAGGCCGCCAGATGCTGATGGTGCTGGCGCCCAAATAAGCTCTCGGCGCTTCCCGGCGCCTCGTCATTTCCGCGAAAGCGGGAAATCCGGTCCGAACGGAGCTGGATTCCCGCTTGCGCGGGAATGACGGAGCAAGGCGGCGCCGCGAAGGGGCAGGCCCTTCCCCTTACGGAAACGTCAGCTTTCCGTAGCGGCAGCAAAAATCCCGCGTTTCATTTCGAAACCGAATTGTTGCGCGATTGCCATAAGGGCCGGAAACCCGCAGAAAAGTGCGGATTCCGGCTGGCAGGCCAAGCCCCTTTTCAGTAGCTCTGGCCCCAAACCCAAAAAGGGAGAGGGGAATATGTCGAAGTCTCTTTGGCTCGTTTCGGCCGGCCTGTTTGCGCTCGCCACGACGCCCGCTTACGCTCAGGACCAGACGACTCCGACCGGCGAGCCCAGCCCGACCGAGGAGGCGGGCGAGGTCGATGCTCAGTCCGACGCCTCTCCCACCGACACCGGTCCGGCGAGCGAGGACGACATCGTCATCACCGCCCAGGGCCGCACCCAGATCCTCCAGGACGTTCCGCTCGCGGTCTCGGCGGTCTCCGCCCAGTCGCTCCAGAACAGCGGCGCCTCCGACATCCGGCAGCTGAACCAGCTCGCCCCGTCGCTTCTCGTCTCCTCGACCGGAACCGAGGCGAACGGCTCGGCGCGAATTCGCGGCATCGGCACGGTCGGCGACAATCCCGGCCTCGAAAGCTCGGTCGCGGTGTTCGTCGACGGGGTCTATCGCTCGCGCAGCGGCGTCGGACTGAACGAGCTGGGCGAGATCGAGCGCATCGAGGTGCTTCGCGGTCCGCAGGGCACCCTGTTCGGCCGCAACGCCTCGGCCGGCCTGATCCACGTGATCAGCAAGAAGCCGAACATGAACGAGCTCGAAGGCTTCGGCTCGCTGACCTACGGCAATTTCGACTATATAAGGGTCGATGCCGGGATCACCGGCCCGATCGGCGACACGGTCGGCTTCCGCATCGACGGCGTCTATTCGCGCCGCGACGGCTTCTACCACGACATCAACAACGACACCGACGTCAACGACCGCAACCGCCTGTTCGTTCGCGGCCAGCTGCTGTTCGAGCCGAGCTCGGCGCTGTCGATCCGCCTGATCGGCGATTTCACCAGCCGCGAGGAATCCTGCTGCGGCGCCGTCTATCTCAATCGCCAGTTCAACCCGGCGATCGGCAATCTCAACGAGCCCGCCAACCCGCTGCTCCAGCCTGGCGCCAATCCCGCCCGGACCAACGACAGCGGCAACAACATCATCAACGTGCTTCGCGATCTCGGCACTCCGGCGATCGCCTTCAACGACCCGTTCAGCCGCGACATCTATGTGACGCCCGGCCGAAGCTACGAAGGCGACACGCGCGACTGGGGCCTTTCCGGCGAGGTCAATTGGGACATCGGTTCGAACGCGACCCTGACCTCGATCACCGCCTATCGCAACTACCGTTCCGGGCAGCCGGGCGACATCGACTACAGCCCGGTCGACATCCTCTACCGCTCGCCGGTCAACAATGGCGTCGAGCGCCGTTTCAAGACCTTCAGTCAGGAGCTTCGCCTCCAGGGCCAGGCGTTCGGCGACAAGCTGGACTGGCTGATCGGCGGCTATTTCGCCCAAGAGGATCTGACGGTCACCGACAATCTGAGGTTTGGCACCCAGTACGGCCGCTTCGCCACCTGCCGGCTGCTGTCCGGCACCGGCCTCGCCGGCTTCTACAGCCCGACGACGCCCGGCTGCATCAGCCCGACCGGCCGCGCCGTCATCAGCGGCGCCCTCGCGCCGGGCATCCCGTCGCCGTTCGGCCCCGCCGGCGGAACCGTGCTTGCCGCCTTCGACCGCCTGGAAACGGTCAACGACCGCGGCAGCACGATCGACCGCTATCATCAGGACAGCACCAACTGGGCGCTGTTCACGCACAACATCTTCCACATCACCGACCGGCTCGCCCTGACCCTCGGCCTTCGCTACACGCACGAGAAGAAGGAATTCGACGCCACCTTCGGCAATGACAACACGGCCTGCGTGGCGCAGCAGAACGCGCTTCTGCCGTTCCTCGCCAATCCGGGCCTGGCGCCGCTCGCCGCGGGCCTGATCGGCCTCACCTGCCAGGGCAATTCGACCTCCGAGCTGAACGGCGTGTCGATCGACGACCAGCGCAGCGAGGACGAGTTCACCGGCACCGGCATCCTCTCCTACAAGTGGAGCCGGGACCTGATGGTCTATGCGAGCTATTCGCGCGGCTACAAGGCGGGCGGCTTCAACCTCGATCGCTCGGCGCTGAAGAATCCGGTGCTGCCCTTCGCGTCGACCCCGGGCGGCGCCCAGGCGCTGGTCGGCAATCTCCAGTTCGATCCGGAGATCAACACCGCCTATGAGATCGGCGCCAAATTCTCGCGCGGGCCGATCACCCTCAATGCGGTCCTGTTCCGCCAGGATTTCAAGAACTTCCAGCTCAACACGTTCAACGGCAGCGTCTTCCTCGTGCAGACGGTGAACGGCTGCGGAGTCGATCTCGCCGGCGGCGACCGCGATCAGAGCACCCTGCCCGGGGCGCCCAATTTCGTCGCACCGCCGGCCGCCAATCCGACCGCCAATCCGGCCGCGGCGACGGGCGCGTGCCCGGTCGGCGAGGTCGGCTACGGAGTCCGCTCCGAAGGCCTCGAGCTGGAGGGCTCGGCCCGGGTCCGGCGCGACCTCAACGTCACCCTGGGCATGACCTACGCCAACACCCATTATCGCTCTCAGCTGGTCGGCAACGACAGCGGCGCGCCGCTCGATCCGGCGCTTCGCAAGCTGCCCGGCGACAATCTGTCCAACGCGCCCGAGATCGTCGTCACCAGCTCGCTGTCCTGGACCCCGCGCATCGGCAATTCGGGGCTGAGCGGGCTCTTCTACGTCGACGGCCGGCTGATGGACGATTTCAACACCGGCTCGGACCTGTTCCCGCAGAAGGAGCAGGACAGCTTCGCCATCTTCAACGCCCGCATCGGCCTTCGCGGCAAGGGCCAGCGCTGGGCGATAGAGGCCTGGGCCCAGAACATCTTCAACGTCGGCTACACCCAGGTCGCGTTCAACTCGCCCTTCCAGGAAGGCGCCCGCACCGCGGCCTTCGCCGACCCGCAATTCCCGGGCGGCCGGCAGATCATCTCCGCCTTCCTCGCCGAGCCGCGCACCTTCGGCCTGACCGGGCGGTTCCGGTTCTGATTCTGGGATATCCTCCCCATCGCAAGATGGGGAGGGGGACCACCCGAAGGGTGGTGGAGGGGTAAAGGGCGCCGGCTGGGAAAGTCCGCGCGAGAACCTTTTCGCTCGACGCCAGCTACCCCTCCACCAGGCTTCGCCTGGTCCCCCTCCCCATGTTCCACATGGGGAGGATGCTCAGGTCGCGAAGGCCGGGTCGAGCCGGTAGGCCTTCCTCAGCAGGGCCGGCCAGGCGAGCGCTCCGGCGGCGAGCTTCAGGCCGACCTTGCCTTGCTGGGCGGTGACTTCCGGCGAGCCCTGGGGCGGGTTGTTGAGATTGCCCTCGCCGGCCGACAAAGCGAGGATCTGCGCCTCGCAGGCGCGTTCGAGGAAATACCTCTTGATGAAGGCCTCGCCGACGGTGTCGCCGACCGTCAGTGTGCCGTGGTTGCGCAGCAGCATGGCACCTTTCGCGCCGAGATCGGCGACGATCCGCTCGCGCTCGCCGAGGTCGACGGCGACGCCCTCATAATCGTGATAGGCGATTTCGTCGCGGATCAGCATCGCCGTCTGGGTGAGGGGCAGAAGCCCTTCGCCATGGGCGGAGACGGCCTGGCCATGCGGCGTGTGGAGGTGGATGACGGCCTGGGCGTCCTCGCGCGCCATGTGGATCGCCGAATGGATGGTGAAGCCCGCGGCGTTGGTCATGAAAGGCGTGTCACCGACGGGATTGCCGTCCATGCCGACCTTGACCAGGCTCGAGGCGGTCACCTCCTCGAACATCAGCTGATAGGGGTTGAGCAGGAAATGATGCTCCGGCCCGGGCACCCGCGCGGAGAGATGGGTGAAGATGAGATCGTCCCAGCCGTAATGAGCGACGAGCCGGTAGGCGGCGGCGAGATCGACCCTGATCTTCCATTCCTCCGCCGATACCCTGTCCTTCATCGGCGGGATGTCGAGCGAGGCGAGCGGGGCCAGCTCCGCCATGTCCTTGCCGATCGCGTCTATGCGTCCCATCGAAATTGCCTCCAGCCAGGAAGCCATTCTCTACCGCGTGACCGGCCGTCCTCCAATATGGTTCAATTTTTTCCAGGCGCACCCCGCTTCCGCCGCCGTTTTTCATGCTAGATGAGGAAGCAGGAGCCGGGGGAGAAGGGCGTGGCCGAGGTTCAGGGAATCGACAAGGACGTCGTCGCGCTCATCCTGTTCGGGCGGGGCGACCGCCAGCGCTTCATCCAGGAAACGCCGATCCTCCCCGACGTGTGGGAGCTTTTCGCCAAGTCGCCGAACAAGCGTCACGACCTCCTCATTTCGCCGCTCGCCTCCTGCTCCGCGGTCGCCGTGATGCGCGAGATCAAGGGGCAGCTGAAGGCGCGGATCGAGAAGAAGCTCAAGAAAGAGGAGGAGGTCCGCGAGGCGCTCGCCGAAGCGAATCTCGCGCCGCTCCAGACCTATGTCGCGGCCTGCCTCACCTTCGAGGAGCTGCTCTTCGTGGTGCTGCCGCGCACCGAATGGACGGTGAAGGCGCGCGAGCGCTTCGAGAAGGAAGAGGGCGACCTTCCGTTCGACCCCGACCAGGCCTTCGGACAGGTCTACGACGCGGCGACCGGCAGCCGGCCCTATGCCGAGAATCCGCTTCGCGGCCAGCTGTTCGAGATAGCGCGGATCCTGACCCTGATCGCGGCG
>JBEVDE010000041.1:0-13670 GCA_040514175.1 Allosphingosinicella sp.
CGACGGCACGATGAGCAAGCAGGGCCTGCTCGATATCTACGAGCTGTTCGGCTACATCAGCATCGGCGCCGCCGTGGTGGTGCTTCTGCTGTCCCCGATCGTGAAGCGCTGGATGCATCTCGATACGCTGGAGGACCGCGACGAAGGCGAGCTCGCCGGCTACAAGGAGGTCGGCGGCGACCGGGGCCAGGACGCCGGCCTGTTCCCGAACCGCGAAACCAAGCCCGAAACCAAAGAGACCTGATCAAAGGAACTCGATGCGCCTCAGCCTCTGTGCGGCCGTCCTCTCGGCCGGCCTCCTTTCCGCCTGCGCCCACAATGAGAAGCCGCAAACGGCGTCCGCCCAGGCGCCGCGGACTCCGCCCAGGACCTATTCGAGGAATCCCTTTCCCTCGACCTACAAGCGCTATCCGGGCGCGGTGACGGCGATTACCGGCGCCACCCTGTTCGACGGCGAGGGCGGCCGGATCGACAACGGCACTCTGGTTCTGGCGGACGGGCTCATCCAGGCGGTGGGCGGCCCCGACACGGCGATCCCCGCCGGAGCGACAAGGATCGACGCCGCCGGCAAATGGGTGACTCCCGGGATCATCGACATCCACAGCCATCTCGGCGACTATCCGAGCCCTTCGGTCGAGGCCCATCAGGACGGCAACGAGGTGACCGGTCCGGTCCGGCCGGAAGTCTGGGCCGAACACAGCATCTGGCCGCAGGACCCGGGCTTCAGCCGCGCGCTGGTCAATGGCGGCGTCACCAGCCTCCATGTCCTCCCCGGCTCGGCGAACCTGTTCGGCGGCCGCGGCGTCACCCTGAAGAATGTGCCGGCGCGGACGATGCAGGGAATGAAGTTTCCGGACGCGCCTTATTCGCTGAAAATGGCCTGCGGCGAGAATCCCAAGCGCGTCTATGGCGGCCGCAACCAGATGCCGGCCAGCCGCATGGCGAACATCGCCGTGATGCGCCAGACCTGGGCGCGCGGGCAGGAGTATAAGCGCAAGTGGGACAATTACGAGCGTAACGGCGGCGAGATGCCGGGCCGCGACCTCGCCATGGACACATTGCGCGGGGTGCTCGCCGGCGAGATACTCGTCCAGAACCATTGCTACCGCGCCGACGAAATGGCCAATATCATGGATATGGCCAAGGAATTCGGCTACAAGGTCGCCGCCTTCCACCACGCCGTCGAAGCCTACAAGATCGCCGATCTGCTGAAGGCGAACGGGGTCTGCTCGGCGATGTGGGCCGATTGGTACGGCTTCAAGATGGAGGCCTATGACGGCATCCAGGAGAATATCCCACTGGTCCACAATGCCGGCGCCTGCACGATCGTCCATAGCGACGACGCCAACGGCATCCAGCGGCTCTATCAGGAAGCGGCCAAGGCGCTCGCCAACGGGCGGCGGATGGGAATCCGGATCTCCGACGAGGTCGCCTGGACCTGGCTCAGCTTCAACCCGGCCAAGGCGCTCGGCATCGGCGACAAGACCGGCAGCCTGCGCGCCGGCAAGATGGCCGACGTGGTGCTGTGGAACGGCCATCCGTTCAGCGTCTACACGAGGCCCGAGCGGGTCTGGATCGACGGCGCCCTGATGTACGACGCGAACGACCCGAGGCGCCGCCCGGTCAGCGATTTCGAGCTCGGCCAGCCCGGCGAAGGGGATGTGAAGTGACGAGTGCAGCGCAGCAAGCTCGTCATCCCGGACTTGATCCGGGATCCATGAACACGGCTTCGGAGACAAAGGTGCCTACCCACACGCCCAAGCGTTCGTGGATCCCGGCTTTCGCCGGGATGACGGCCTGCGCCCTTTCCCTCCTCGCCGCCCCGGCTTTCGCCCAGACCGTCGCCATCACCGGCGGCACCGTCGCGCTCGGCGACGGCTCGGAGCCGATCCAGAGCGGCATTGTCGTCATCCGGGACGGGCGAATCGTCGCCGCGGGCCGAGACGTCGCGGTGCCGGCGGGTGCGCAGCGGGTCGACGCCACCGGCAAGTGGGTGACCCCCGGCATCGTCGCCGGCTTCTCGCGGGTCGGGCTGATCGAGGTCGACGCGGTCAATTCGACCAACGACGTCGCCGCCAACAGCTCGCCGTTCAGCGCCGCGATCGACGTCGCCCCGGCGATCAACCCGCGCGCGATGGCGATCCAGGTCAACCGCGCCGGCGGGGTCACCAGGGCCGTGGTCGCTCCGGGAACGGCGGCGAGCATCTTCGCCGGGCAGGGCGCGGTCATCGACCTCGGCAACGACATGGAGCCGGTCACCCGCGCCCGGGCCTTCCAGTTCGTCGAGCTCGGCGAGACCGGCGCCGACGAGGCCGGCGGAAGCCGGGCCGCCGCCCATGTCCTGTTCCGCAACGCGCTGAGGGAAGCGCGCGACCTCGGCCGCTTCTCGTCTCCGATCGCGGGCCGGGGCGGCGGCCGAGCGCCGCGGGCGAACGATCAGCGCGACTTCCCGCTCGAGGAAGTGCCCGACAGCCGGCTCCTCTCCGCCGGAGCGAACCGGCCCGACGACGTTCTTCTCACCCGCTTCGACGCCGCCGCTTTGGTGCCGGTCCTGCAGGGGCGGCAACTGCTCCTCGTCCATGTCGAGCGGGCGAGCGACATCATCCAGGTGCTGGCGCTGAAGAAGGAATTCCCCAACCTCAGGCTGGTCCTGGTCGGAGCGACCGAGGGCTGGACCATCGCCGACCGCATCGCCGCCGCCCGGGTGCCGGTGATCGCCAACGCCTTGAACGACCTGCCCTCGACCTTCGAGCAGCTGGCGGCGACCCAGTCCAACGTCGCCCGGCTGAAGGCGGCGGGGGTCCCGGTCGCGCTCGGCATGATCAACGACGACGAGGCCCGGCAGGTGCGGCTTGCGCGCCAGCAGGCCGGCAACATGGTCGCGGTCGCCCGCGTGCCCGGCGCTAACGGCCTGAGCTGGGGCGAGGCGCTCGCGACGATCACCTCCGGGCCCGCCGAGGCGGTCGGGATGGGCGGCGAGATTGGCTCGCTTCGGCCCGGGCGCCGCGCCGACGTCGTCATCTGGTCGGGCGACCCGCTCGAAAATAGTAGCGCCGCCGAAATCGTCATGATCGACGGCGTCCGGCAGCCGCTCGACAACCACCAGACGAAGCTCAGGGACCGCTACCGCACCGCCACCGAAGGCGATCTTCCCAA
This sequence comes from Allosphingosinicella sp., assembly GCA_040514175.1. GTDB lineage: Bacteria > Pseudomonadota > Alphaproteobacteria > Sphingomonadales > Sphingomonadaceae > Allosphingosinicella. Next base: position 3,157 of record JBEVDE010000041.1, read on the forward strand.
GGCGTACGAGAGGTGATCGCCACGGTCAGTCTCGCTCTGGCGACGCTGGCCTTCGTCGGCACCCACTTTGCCTTGTCGCATCCCCTGCGGACGCGGCTCGTCCAGCAGCTCGGCGACCAATTGTTCGCGGGTCTATATTCGGCGGTGGCCTTCGTCACCTTGGGGTGGATGATCCTGTCGTACCGGGCGGCGGACAATGGCTATTTCCTGTGGCTGACACCCGACTGGGCCAAGCCCGTCGCGGCGGCGCTCATGCTGCTCGCCTGCATCCTCCTCGTCGGGTCCTTCTTCGGCAATCCGGCCTTTCCGCGCCCGGGCGCGAGATCCAGGCCGGCGCGGGCCGCGACCGGCATATTCGCGATCACGCGCCACCCGATGAACATGGCCTTCATCCTGTGGGCCCTGGTTCACATCGCCTTGTGGGGCGCCCTGCCCAATCTGATCGTCGCCGGCGGAATCCTCATCCTCGCCCTGCTCGGATCGATCGGGCAGGACCATAAGAAGCTCAACGTCGTCGGCGAGCCCTGGCGGACGTGGATGAGCCGGACGTCGTTCCTGCCGTTCGCGGCCTTGCTCTCCGGGCGGGCGAAATGGAGCGGCCTTCGCCAGGCCTGGCCGGCGCTTCTTCTCGGCCTGCTCCTGTGGCTCGCGATCACCTGGCTGCACGCGCCGGAAGTCTCGCCGATCGCGGCGCTGATCCGCTAGCCAGCGTCATCCCGGCGAAAGCCGGGACCCATGAACATCGACGGAAGCCATTTCCCGCAGGCGGTGTTCATGGGTCCCGGATCAAGTCCGGGATGACGGACGGCTCAGGCCGCCCCGCCCTCCCTCAGCAGCCGGTCCTGCTCGGTCTCCAGCTCGGTCTCGTCGAAGCCGGTCCGCCTCGCCACGGTGGAGGTGGTGGCGACGTCCATCGCGACATTGCCCGTCGTCCGGACGATGTCCGGAAGGGTCTCGACGGCGAGAAGGAGGACGAGCGGCTCCAGCGGCACTCCCATGGCGATGCAGATCGGGCCGATCGCGCTGATGAAGCTGATCGAGCCGGGAAGGCTGATCGAGCCCAGGGTGGTGGTGGCGGCGACCGCGACTCCCGCCGCCATCTGCACGGGCGTGAGCTGGATCCCGAACCAGTGGGCGACGTAGATGGCGACGGCGAGGTTCATCGCCGGCCCGGTCGCCCGAAACAAGGCGACGGCCAGGGGCAGGGTCACGCCGGAGGCGGCGACGGGGACTCCGAGCTTCTCCGCGCCGCGAAGCATCGCCGGAAGCGAGGCGAGCGACGACTGGGTGCTGATCGCCACCGCATGGGCCGGCCCGACCGCCCGGGTGAAGGCGAGGAAGGAAAAGCGCCCCCCGATCATCGCCAGCGGCCAGGCCGCGAACCAGATTACGCAGCCGACCGCCGCGACGATCAGGATGTAATGGAGCAGGAAGCCGAAGGCCGAGGCCCCCGCCTTGGCGCCGACGACATAGGCGAGGGCGAGGACTCCGACCGGGGCCAGCCACAGCACCCAGTTGATGATCACCAGCATCGCGTCGGCGACGGCCCGGAAGAACAAGGCGAGATGCCGGCGCGGTTCCTCGGGAAGCCGGGTCATGGCGAAGGCGAAGACGGTGGTGAAGACGAGCAAGGGGAGGATCTGGTCGTTCGCCGCGGCGGCGATCGGATTGGTCGGAACGAAGGACCGGACGAACTGGCCAAAGGTGGGGATGTCGCCGACCTTGTCGGCCGAGGCGGAGAGCGCCGCCTTCATCTCCCCGGCCGCGCCGCCGGGTATCGGGAAGAATTGGAGGAGGAGAGGGGTCAGGAAAGCCGAGAGGATGGCGCCGGACCACAAGACGATCATGAACAGGATCACGGTACGGCCGGCGAGGCGGCCGGAGCGCGCCGCCTCGGCGGAGGCGGTGATGCCGTTGATCAGGAGGGCGACGATCAGCGGCACGATCGTCATCCTCAAAGCGTCGAGCCAGAGCCCGCCGATCGGATCGGCGATGGCGATCGCCTGGGGCGCGAAGGCCGACTTGGCGGTGAAGATGCCGAGCAGGAGGCCGATGGCGAGGCCGGCGAGGATGCGGGTGGCTTGCGACATTCCAGACGCTTAGCGGGGGAGCGGGGATGGGGGAAGCGTGCCTAAAATCCTCCCCGCGATTTCGCGGGGAGGGGGACCGCACGAAGTGCGGTGGAGGGGTTCTTCCGCAGCAGGCCCCTCCACCAGGCTTCGCCTGGTCCCCCTCCCCTGCAAATGCAGGGGAGGAATTTCACTTCGACCCGCCGAGCGCTATGGCAGGGCAAAATAAAGGATCGCCATGACTCGCAAATTCTTCGGCACCGACGGGATAAGGGGCCGCACCAACCGGAGCCCGATGACGGCGGAGATGGCGCAGCGCGTCGGCCAGGCGGCCGGCGCCCATTTCCAGCGCGGCGATCATCGCCACCGGGTCGTGATCGGCAAGGACACGCGGCTGTCGGGCTATATGATGGAGACGGCGCTCATCTCCGGCTTCACCAGCGTCGGCATGGACGTGGTGATGGTCGGGCCGGTGCCGACTCCGGCGGTGGCGATGCTCACCCGCTCGATGCGCGCCGATCTGGGAGTGATGATCTCGGCAAGCCATAATCCCTACACCGACAACGGCATCAAATTGTTCGGTCCGGACGGCTACAAGCTTTCCGATCAGGACGAGACGGCGATCGAGCGGCTGCTCGAAACCCCGCCCAAGCTGGTCGACGCGCCGCTGATCGGCCGCTCGCGCAAGATCGAGGACGCCCGCGGCCGCTACATCCATTTCGCCAAGTCGACCTTCCCGGAGGAATTGAGGCTCGACGGGTTGAAGATCGTCGTCGATTGCGCCCACGGCGCCGCCTACCAGGTCGCCCCGTCCGCTTTGTGGGAGCTCGGCGCGGACGTGGTGGCGATCGGGGTTTCGCCCAACGGCCTCAACATCAACGACGGCTGCGGCTCGACCGCGCCCGCGGCGCTTCAGGCGCGGGTCATCGAGGAGGGCGCCCATATCGGCATCGCCCTCGACGGCGACGCCGACCGGCTGATCATCGTCGATGAGGCCGGCCGGATCGTCGACGGCGACCAGCTGATGGCCCTGATCGCCATCTTCTTCGCCAAACGTGGCCTTCTCGAAGGCGACGGGGTCGTCGCCACGGTCATGTCCAACCTCGGCCTCGAGCGCTTCCTCGCCACCAACGGTCTCGAACTGGTCCGAACCCAGGTCGGCGACCGCTACGTCCTGGAAGCGATGCGGGAGCGCGGCTTCAACGTCGGCGGCGAGCAATCGGGGCACATCATCCTGTCCGACCATTCGACCACCGGCGACGGCCTCGTCGCCGCGCTCCAGGTCCTCGCCTGCCTGGTCGAGGACGGCCGCCCGGCGAGCGAATTGCTCCACCAGTTCGACCCTCTGCCCCAGCTCCTCAAGAACGTCCGCTTCGAGGGCGGCGACCCGCGCGAGGCCGAGGCCGTCAAGACCGCGATCGCCTCCGCCGAGAAGCGCCTGAACGGAGTCGGCCGGCTGCTGATCCGCAAGTCGGGCACGGAGCCGCTGATCCGGGTGATGGCGGAAGGCGAGGACGAGACGATGGTCGCGGAGGTGGTCGACAGCATTTGCGAGGCGATGAAGGCGGCGTGAGGTTAATTCGGTGACAGTGCACTTTTTTCTTTTGCGGCCGGTGACGGCTTGCGGCCGTGCCTCCGCAAAAAGTGCACTGTCACCGAATTACGGAGAGCGGCGTGATGCTTGAGCTCCGCCCCGATTGCGAGCGCTGCGGCCGCGACCTTCCGCCGGAGAGCCGCGACGCCCGCATCTGCACCTTCGAGTGCACCTTCTGCGCCGGGTGCGTCGATGGCCCTCTGGCCGGAATCTGCCCCAATTGCGGCGGCAATTTCGAGCCGCGGCCGATCCGCCCGGCCGGGAAGCTCGAGCGCTTCCCGCCCTCGACGGCGCGCAAGGGGCCGAAGTGACTCCCCGGGTCCTGATCGTCGCCGGCTCCGACAGCGGCGGCGGCGCGGGGATCCAGGCGGACATCAGGACGGTGACGATGCTGGGCGGCTTCGCCACCACCGCGATCACCGCGATCACGGCCCAGAATACGCTCGGGGTCCAGGCGGTGCTGCCGGTGCCGGCGGAGATGGTGCTGAAGCAGATCGACTCCGTCCTTTCGGACATCGGCGCCGATTCGGTGAAGATCGGGATGATCGGCTCGCCCGAAGCCGTGGAAGCCGTGGCGCGCCGACTGGACGGGGGGGCGCCGATCGTCTTCGACCCCGTCATGGTCGCGACGAGCGGTTCGGCGCTGGCCGACGAGGCCACGATCGCGGCTTTCGGGCGGCTCATGACCGCGGCGACCCTGGTGACTCCGAATGCGCCGGAGCTCGCCGCTCTGACCGGCCGGGAGATCGGGACTCCGGCGGAGCTGGAATCGGCGGCGCGGGCGCTCGCCGGACGGAGAGGGTGCGCCGTGCTGGCCAAGGGCGGGCATCTGGACGGAGACCGGCTCACCGACCTCCTGGTCTCTCCCGGCGGCGAAGTCCGCCGCTGGGAGGACGATCGGATCGACTCGCGCCACACCCACGGTACGGGCTGCACGCTCGCCAGCGCCATCGCCGTCGGCCTGGCGGAGGGGCTTGAGCTCGGGCCGGCCGTCGACCGCGCCCGCCGCTTCGTCCGCCTCGCCCTGCGCGACGCTCCCGGTTTCGGCGGAGGGCATGGCCCGATGGGGCATCAGCGGGTGCGGCTCGATCTTCCCGACCGCGACGGGCCGACGCCCAACCAGCTGACCTTGCCGGCCGGCGACTATGAGGCGAGCACGGCCTTCTACCGCCTGCTCGGCTGCCGCCAGATCGTCGCCAGCCCGCCGCGCTACGCCCGCTTCGAGGCGCCGGGCGGGATGACGCTGTCGATCGAGGTGCGGGAGCCCGCCGACCCGCCCTCGACCGCCGAGCTCTTCTTCCAATGCGCGGACGTGGACGCCGAGGTCGAACGGCTGAGCGCGGCTGGATTGAGGTTCGACACAATGCCCGAGGACCGCGACTATCTCTGGCGCGTGGCCGAAACCCGGGATCCGCACGGCAACCGCATCCGCCTCTACCAGACCGGCGAAATCCGCCGCTTCCCGCCTTGGCGGATCGATTAGCTTTCGCCGGGAAGACGGGTAGTCCACAGAATTTCTCGTTCGGCCACTGGCGGGCCAAGCTCGCCCCTTCTACCCTGCGCCCCATGCCCCGGCCCTGCTTCAAGCTCGAGAAAGCCTATCCCGACCCCGTCGCCGGAGTCGACGAGGCCGGCTGCGCGCCGCTGGCCGGGCCGGTGGTGGCCGCGGCGGTGATCCTCGACCGCGAGAGATTCCCGCGCGGGATCGACGATTCGAAAGCGCTCGCTGCCCCGGTCCGCGAGGCGATCTGCGCCAGGCTCTACAAGGTCGCCCGGGTCGGGGTCGGCCTCGCCACGGTCGAGGAGATCGACCGGATCAACATCTTCTGGGCGCGCATGCTGGCGATGAGCCGGGCCGTCGACGCGCTCGGGCTCGATCCGGCGATGATCCTGGTCGACGGCAATCGCTGCCCGAAATGGGAGCGGCCCTCGGTCTCGATCGTCGCCGGCGACACCAAATGCCGATCGATCGCGGCCGCCTCGATCGTCGCCAAGGTGACCCGGGACCGGATCATGAGCGACTATGCCAAAGAGCATCCCGGCTACGGCTGGGAGACCAACAAGGGCTATCCCACGCCCGAGCATCTCCGCGGCCTCGACGCGCTCGGCCCGACCCTGCTCCACCGCCGAAGCTTCGCGCCGGTGCGGCATTGCCTGGCGATTCGCGACGGCACCTCCGCAATCGGCTCGCAGCAGCTGATCGACCTCTGACCCGGGGAGTCAGCGGCCTCCGCTCAGATAGCGCAGGCGCGCCGCGAAGTCCCTGGCGGCGGGGCGCAGCCTCGCCATCCTGAACAGCTCGAGCCGCGCCGTTTCGCGGCAGGCCAACCGTGCCTGGTCCAGCCAGGCGCCGAAGTCCGCCTCGAGCCGGTCGGCCGCCTTGCCTGGGCCGAGGGCGTGCCAGCGGGCGGTCGGCACCGAATAGGATTGCCGGAAATCTTCATCGTCGGAAGAGCAGGACCTGATCCTGACGGAAATTCGGACCGGGCCGCCTTCGTCCCAAGCGGCGCTGAACTCGCCGGCCTCATTCTCCTGAGTCAGCACCGCCGCCGCGTCGGCGCTCGCGCCGTCGCCCGACATGCTGGTGATGCTGACGACATGCCAGGCCCCATGGCGCTCGCCCGTCGGCATGGAAGCGCCGGCGACGCCCGTGACGAGAAAGATCGCGGCGGCCGCGGCGCCTTTGAGAATCGGGATTCGTCGGAGCATCGGGTCAGCATGGCAGCCGCCCGCGGCCACGGCAACGGATCGGCCCTGCGAAGCTTTGCGACGGAAGTGAGTCCTTCCGGTCACACCCACATCATGTTGAGTCCGCCCCGGCCCTCCGGACTCCATTAGTAGCGGAGACTCGTTTCGTTCCCGGCACATTAACCACATTCTCAACCTTGCGCGCTAAACCCTTGTTGTTGACCGCACACTCCGGCTGACTCAGGCTTGCGGTCTGGACGAACCGGGGGGCGGTATCGAATGACTGCACATGTGCGCTTGGGATCGAGGGAAAAGCGCGCGACGGCGCCGGCTCCGGATCCCGAGCTGCCCCTCAACCAGATCCTGCAGGACGATTGCATCGCCGCCATGGCGCGGCTTCCGGCGGGAAGCATCGACCTGGTCTTCGCCGACCCGCCCTACAACCTCCAGCTCGGCGGCGACCTGTTCCGGCCCGAGGGCGGCCTCGTCGACGCCGTCGACGACGATTGGGACAAGTTCGCCACCTTCGCCGCCTATGACGAATTCACCCGCGCCTGGCTCGGGGAAGCGCGCCGAATCCTGAAGCCGAACGGCACGCTCTGGGTGATCGGAAGCTATCACAACATCTACCGGGTCGGCGCCGCGCTTCAGGACGCCGGCTACTGGATCCTGAACGACATCATCTGGCGCAAGTCGAACCCGATGCCGAACTTCCGGGGCACCCGCTTCACCAACGCCCACGAGACCCTGATCTGGGCGAGCCGGAGCGAGGACAGCCGCTACACCTTCAACTACCGGGCGATGAAGGCCCTGAACGACGAGCTTCAGATGCGCTCCGACTGGCTCCTGCCGATCTGCTCGGGCGGCGAGAGGGTCAAGGACGGCGGCACCAAGGCCCACCCCACCCAGAAGCCGGAGAGCCTGCTCTACCGGGTCATGCTCGCCTGCACCAACAAGGGCGACGTCGTCCTCGATCCCTTCTTCGGCACCGGCACGACCGGCGCGGTCGCCCGGCGGCTCGGGCGGCACTGGATCGGGATCGAGCGCGAGAAGCGCTATGTCCGGGTCGCTCGGGAGCGGATCGATTCGACGCTCGAGCTCGACGAGAGCGCGATGAAGACGATGGCCTCGAAGCGCTCGGCGCCGCGGGTGCCGTTCGGCGCCCTGGTCGAGATCGGCATGATCGAGCCCGGGACATTGCTGACCGATTCGAAGCGCCGCTGGCAGGCGCAGGTGCGGGCCGACGCTTCGATCGAGATGGCCGGCGAGGCCGGCTCGATCCACCGCATCGGCGCGCTCGCGCAGGGCGCGCCGGCCTGCAACGGCTGGTCCTTCTGGCATTTCGAGGAAAATGGAGCGCTCGCTCCGCTGGATTCGCTCCGGCAGCGCTACCTGTTGACTCTCGACTGACCCATTTCGAGCAAAAAAGGTTGCTGAACGCCACTCGACAGGAGCGTGAAACAAAGGCACATTGCGGGCGGCGACCGTCCCTTCACGCTCAACGCCCGCACGCCTTTGACCACGGGAGACGCGCGGGAGCCCCTTTGAGCGTTGATGGGTCCGGACCGATACCATGCCCCACATGGTGGTCTGGACCTCGGAGAATTCAGTTACCCTACTGACCTTCGATAAGCGGCGGTCGCCACCTTTCCCCTCCCAATCCGCTTTCCGGCCCGGGGCCGGGTCGATCGGGGCAGCCTCCGGCCGTCCGTGGGCCGGAGGCTTAGTCCTCGCGGTTCGGGATTCCTGTCGCGCTTTTTATGCGCTAGCCGCAATTTCATGACCCTTCGCCATTATCTGCGGCCCACCGCCTTCGTCGACGCGCCCTTCGGCCATGACGGGAAGGTGGCGCGGCTCGCCGGCGGCATGCTCTGGTTCGCGGCAATCGAGCGGGTGACGATGGAGGGGAATCGCCGCCTCTCCTCGGAGCTGGTCCCGGTCGATCGGGTGGACGTGCTGCTGGCGCTCGGAAGCGAGGCCCGGCAGGCCTGGCGCAACCTGACCTCGCCGCGCCCGCCGCTCCAGCTGCGCGAGCGGGTGGTCAGGCTCGATCAGCCGCAGGTCGCCGGCATATTGAACGTCACGCCCGACAGCTTCTCGGACGGCGGCCGCTTCGACGACGGCGACGCGGCGGCGCAGGCGGGCTTCGCGATGGCCGAAGCCGGCGCGGCGATCGTCGACGTCGGCGGCGAATCGACCCGGCCCGGCGCCAGGCCGGTATGGGAAGGGGATGAGATCGAGCGGGTGCTGCCGGCGGTCACCCGGCTCGCCGCGGGCGGCACCGCGGTCTCGATCGACACCCGCAAGTCGGCGGTGATGGGGGCCGCGCTCGGCGCCGGAGCGGCGATGGTCAACGACGTTTCGGCGCTCACCTGGGACGAGCGTTCGGCCGGGCTGGTCGCGGCCGCCGGCTGCCCGGTCGTGCTGATGCACCATCAGGGCGATCCGGAGACGATGCAGCAGGCGCCCGCTTACGACCGGCCGGTGCTGTTCGCGGTCTACGACTGGCTCGAGGCGCGGATCGCGGCGGCCGAGGCGGCCGGCATCGAGCGCGCCCGGATCGTCGTCGATCCCGGCATCGGCTTCGGCAAGACCGTCCAGCACAATCTCGATCTGATGAACGGCCTCGCCTTGCTCCACGGCCTCGGCTGCCCGGTCATGGTCGGGGCGAGCCGCAAGCGCATGATCGGAGCCCTCTCCGCCGAAGCCCCCGCCGGCGCCCGTCTCCCCGGCTCCCTCGCCCTGGCCCTGAAAGCGGCCGACCAGGGCGCCCAGCTCCTCCGGGTCCACGACGTGCCCGAGACGGTCCAGGCGCTGAGGATCTGGCGCGGCCTCAGGGACGCGGCGCTGACCCCGGTCTGAGGCATGAATCCGACTCCCGGATTTCCGGGGCGGATGCGCGGCGGGCGGGCCGGGGTTCGTAAAAATACCAGGACCGGGCCGTCGGGGATATCGGCGCCGGCTGGCGCGTTTTGCTGCCCGAGGGCCGACGGTGCGCCGGACCCGACGTGAATCGCCATCATGAGGGAGGGGCCGAACAAGGAGGAATCCCGGATGAAGACTTTTGCTTTCGCCATTGCCCTGCTCGCCGGAAGCGCGGCTTTCGCCCAGGTCGAAATCGTCGCCGAGCCGGCCGCCTACGAGGGCGACGGCGCCGTCACCACCGCCTTCGAGACCGAGGGCGGCTCCAGCACTGCTTACGTCCCCGCCGCGCTGACCGTCGCCGACGCCTCGGCCGTCACCGGCCGGATCGTCGAGCCGGGCAATAGTAATCCCGAGCGCGACGCCCGCGGCATCGCCGTCGTCTCGGCCGCGGCAATCGTCCCGGCGGGCTGGAACGGCACCGCCGCCGGCGCCGCGATGGGCGGCCCCGAGCTCGACGCCGTCACCGGCGAGACGATCGCGCCCGAATCCTATCCGGCCTGCACGGCGACCGTCACGGACAAATGCCTGCAGACCTATGAGAGAGGCCGCCACTGACGAAAAAGGCCGGGGCTTTCGGGCCCCGGCCTTCGAAAGGCGGTCGACTCCGGCTTCCGCCGGACGACGCGTCAGGCCGTCACTTGACCCTTTCGACCTGCTCGAACTCGAGCTCGACCGGCGTGGCGCGGCCGAAGATGGAGACTCCGACCTTGACCCGGCCGCGGTCGAAATCGAGCTCCTCGACGACTCCGTTGAAGCTCGCGAACGGCCCGTCGAGCACCTTGACCTGATCGCCTATCTCATAGTCGACGTTGATCTTGGTCTTGGGCGCGGCGGCGGCGGCCTCGTCCTTGGTGTTGAGGATTCGCGCGGCCTCGGCGTCGGTGATCGGCTGCGGCTTGCCGCTCGACCCGAGGAAGCCGGTGACCTTGGGCGTGTTCTTGACGAGGTGGTAGACCTGGTCGTTGAGCTCGAGCTTGGCGAGGACGTAGCCGGGCATGAACTTGCGTTCGACCTGGACCTTCTTGCCGCGCTTCACCTCGGTGATCGTCTCGGTGGGGACTTCGACCGCCTCGACCAGTTCAGACAGGTTAATGCGCTCGGCCTCCGCGAGGATCGAATCGCGCACCTTGTTCTCAAAGCCGGAATAGGCGTGGATGATATACCAGCGGGCCATGTGCTCTCTCTCGGTAAGTTGGGGCTGACTATCAGGCCAGCGTCAGAAGCCAGCGCACGACAGT
>JBEVDE010000068.1:0-13189 GCA_040514175.1 Allosphingosinicella sp.
GGCCGCCGGTCTTGATGGTGAAGTCGTGAAAGCCGCCGCGGAAACGCCGGCCGCGGTATTTGATGATGCGAACCCGACGGCGCTCGGCACCGTATTCGGGGGCCAGTTCCTGCAGCTGGATCACGCCGTGCGCGACGCTGTGCACGGTCTTGTCGTTGACCTCGGTGGTCAGGTCGTCGAGCAGCACGACGGTGGCGTTCTGTTTGGCGAAATAGTGTTTGAGGGCCAGAACCTGGCGTCGGTAGCGCAGGGAGCTTTGCGCCAGAAGGCGGATTTCGGAGAGGCTGTCGATGACGACGCGGCGCGGTTTCTTGTCCTCGACCTCGGCGAAGATCATCCGCGTGGTCTCGCCCAGTTCCAGGTCGGACGAATAGAGCAGGCTTTGCTGCTGCTGTTCGTCGAGCAGGCTTTCGGGCGGCACCAGCTCGAAAATCTCGTTCGGCGCCTCGAAGGTCCAGCCGTGGGACAGGGCGCTCTCGCGCAGCTCCGTCTCCGTCTCGGACAAGGTGATGTAGAGCCCGCTCTCGCCCCGCTCGGCGCCTTCGAGCAGGAACTGGGTGGCGATCGTGGTCTTGCCGGTGCCGGGACTGCCCTCGAGCAGATAGACCCGGCCGCGCCTGAGCCCGCCCGCGAGGATGTCGTCCAGTCCGGCGACGCCGGTCGCTGCTTTGGTCTCTGTACCGTTCACTATTTCCCTCGCTTCCGCGTTCGGAGCGAGCGCAGGAGGCTAAAAATTACCAAGGCCGTTTCGGAGGTCAAACCTTCGCGCGCCGGAGTTCAAAACCGCGAAAATGCGATTCAGGTTCCATCCGCCCGGCCGGCCAGGTCCATGAAATTGCGTGCCGCCTCGCGATCGCGCTCGTCGGGGAAGGCGATGTCGAGGTCGGGGGCGGAGCCGAGCATGTGGAGCAGCGCCCAGAGAGCGAAGCGGTTGCCGGGATCCGTCTCAAGCCCGAGATCGACCTTCATCCGCTCGATCCCGGCCTCGAGCGCGGACGGAGGGATGGCGGCGAGGTCGGAGGTCCCGAAATAGCGGCGGAGCTGGTCGTCGAGGTCCATCGCCGCCTTGTACGCCCGGCCGCCCCGATTCCAAACCCGACGCCGGTCAGCGCCAGCGTTCCGCCGGCGCCCTGACATAATGGCGCCAGACATAGGCCCACGGGACGATCAGCGCGAACACCAGCGAGAAGAGCCCGATCTCCCAGAGGTCCTTGCTCAATTGGGCATCGACCCGGCCCGCCCTCCACTGCGGCAGCCCGAAAGCGAGAAGCCAGATCGATTTCCAGGCGAACTCGAACAGATAGATCGGAACCATCAGCAGCGGATGGCGAAGCGCCAGGAAGGCCAGCACCCACAGGCCGCCGAGCATGCTGTTCGTCATTCCGCGCGCGGTCGGGCTGGGATCGAGCAGCCCCGGTAAATAATTGAAGAAACCGCTGATCACGAAAACGAGGGCGATGGCCCTCATCAGGTACAGCCGCCACAGCGGAACTTCATGGTCGCCCCGGCCCGCCGGGCCCGGCGAGGCGGATTCGAATGTCGAGGCCATGTCGTCTCTCCAGGATAAGGAAGCGGCGGCGACGGAGGGGGCGGAGCGGCGGTGACGGTCGCTCCGCTGGACGTATCGGAGCAACCGTCACCGGACCTGTCGGCCTAGGGAATGGGGATGCTTAATCCGCCCTCCAGGATCGTCGGCTCGCCCGACGGCGGCGGCGGGAGGGGAAGGTCGTCGCCCGCGCCGAAGGCCGGGATCGGCACCGTCATCCCGTCACCGGAACGGGGGGTGGGGATGGAAATTCCGCCTTGCAGCGGGATCGGGATGGTGGCTCCGGTCTGGAGCGCTCCGGCCCCGAAAATCTCATCGCCGAGCGTGCCGAGCCGCAATTCATCGGTCATGATCTCTTCTCCTTCATTGCACCACGTAAAAAATCTCAGGACGCGGCCGGGACGGCCGTCTCGGCGCCCTCCTGGCGGCGGGACCGACGCCTGCGCCTGAGCCGGGCGACGGCCTTCGCGAGCCGCAGCTTGAGCAGCCAGAAGAGCATCGCGGCGAGCACCGCCAGCGGCGGGACCGAGAGCCAGGGCGATCCCTGCATGAACTCGGGCATCACCCGCTGCTGGCCGAGGAAGAACGAACCCACCGCGACGAACAGCGCCAGGCACATGCGCCACAAATGCCGGGCGATCCGCGGCGTCCCGCCGATTCCGCGATTGATTATGACCTTTAGGTCGAACGCCGCCGCCAGGGCGATGAGCGCGCCCATCCCGTAATAGCCGTTGGGCTCCTCCCTGCCCGTTCCGACCAGGACGATCGCCGCCGCAAGCGTGGCGGCGAAGAGGAAGGCGGCCACTTCGGAGCGGCCGATCGTGCCGGCCTTGCGCCTCACCGTCAGCCAGCTCGTCACGACGAGGTAGCAGGTGAAGAAGCCGGCGGCGGAATCGAACAGCTTGGGATTGCCCTGCGCGGTCAGCAGGAAGGGCGCGACCAGGGCGCCGATCGACGCCATCACCAGCATCGAGACGAAGAAGATATTGCCGGCCAGGACATGGGCGCGGCCGCCCTTGCGAAACGCCAGCGCCGCCGTCCCCGAGACGATCGCGACGCTTCCGCCGGCGACGTGGAGGAAGAGAATGGCCGCGGCGCCGGCCTGGATCGGCCAGGGGCTGTCGGCGGCGACCGGAAGCGTGTTCATCGTCTTTCTCCCCCTTCAGGCTCAGCGGTTCGAGGTCCGGGTCCAGGGCGTGCCCGGCCGGCGGAAATAGCGGCGCCAGACGAATCCCCAGGGAATCACCAGCGGCATCAGGATCACGCCGAAGCCGATGTTGAAGGAATCCTCGGCGAAGGTCGGCGGAAGCCGGTCGGCGGAATATTGCGGAAGCCCGTAGGCGATCGCCCAGATCAGCTTCCAGGCGAGCTCGAACATCAGCAGCGGCAGCATCTCCAGCGGATAGCGAAGCCCGAGCAGGGCGAGCAGCCACAAAGCGCCGAGCAGCGACGCGATGACTCCCCGGCTGGTCAGCGCGTGGCTCAGTATCTCGGGCACGATCATCGCGCCGAGCCCGATCGCCAGGAGCAGATAGGCGGCGCGCAGGATGCAGAGCCTGAGGAAGGACACGCCCGTATCGCTGGCGGGCGCCGGTGAAAGGGAGGCGGCGATGGAAGCCATGTCAGATCTCCTTCGAAGAGCATTCGCGCCGGGGTGGAGAGAGCCGATCGAGCATGGCCGAACCCCCTCAGGCGGCCGTCCGGCCGGCCGCAAGCGGCGCGAGAGGGCGCAGCTTCAGCCGGGCCAACGCTTTGCCGAAGCGCAGGCGCACCAGCCAGAAAGCCATGATCGCGAACGGCGCCAGCGCGAGCGCGAAGAGGAAAGGCGAGCCCCGCACCGCCCGCGGCAGCACGTCCTGCTGGCCGAGGAAGAAGGAGCCGGTGGCGATGAAGAAGGCGAAGCACATCCGCCAGACGTGGCGTGAGATCCGCTGGACCGGGGAGAGATCGCGCAAAATCGCCCTGAGGTCGCCCAGGCCGGCGAGCAGGCACACGCCGGCGAGGGCGAACACCGGTCCGGGACCCGCGGGAGTCGTCGCGCCCGTGAACCCGCCCCACGCCATGAGGATTGCGGTGGCGAGCGCGGCGGCGCAGGCGGCCTTCTCGATCCAGCCGGCGCGGCCGTCGCGGCGGCGGGCAGTCATCCAGGCGGTGAGGACGAAATAGCAGACCATGATCCCGCCGACCGGGGTGCCGGGTACCGGCTGCCTGAACGGCTCCAGAATCGCGGCGGTGATCCCGAGCACCAGCATCGCCGCGCAGAAGACGAGGCCGGCCGAAGCGTGCAGGGCGCCGCCCTTGCGAACGGCAACCGCCGCAGCGCCCGCCGCGAGGGCGGCCATACCGCCGGCGATATGGATCCCCATCACGCCGGTGTGAAGCCAGGCGCCGCTCACGCCGCCAGGCCTTCCCCGGCTTCCGGCCGGTCCTCTTCGTCCGACCGCCCGTCGCGCCGGAACTCCAGAAGGTCTCCCGGCTGGCAGTCGAGCGCCTCGCAAATCGCCTCGAGCGTGGCGAAGCGCATGCCCTTGGCCTTGCCGGTCTTGAGGATCGAGAGGTTGGCGAGTGTGATTCCTACCCTCGCCGACAGCTCGGTGAGCGTCATCCGGCGGGCGTAGAGGACGTCGTCCAGCTTGACGAGGATCGCCATCAGACCATCGCCTCCAGGTCGGCGCGGATGCGGGCGCCCTCCTCGAACACGCGGGCCAGCACGAACAGCAGGAGCACGGCCACCCAGCCGCTCAGCGACGGGTCCCAATCGCCCACGTCCGCGCCCGCCCGCTCGAGCACGCCGATGAAGATCCCGCAGGCGAGCTCGAACAGCTGGACGACCAGAAGGCACCAGGCCACCGTCTTCACCCGGGCGGCATTCTCCGGAACGAACGGGTCGCCGGCGCGAACCGTGCCGATCATGTCGAGCAGCCGCGACAGCATGACGTGGACCGCCGCGAACATCGGCAGTCCGACCACCACCCAGAGCCGCATGACCGGGATGATCACGTCCGCATCGAGCGGCGGCCGGCGGTGGTAATAATCCCGGAAAACGGGCTCGAAGACGAAGCTCGCCAGGAGCATGGCGAGGAAGGCGGCGGCCGCGGCGAGGTTGAGGATGCGCGCTATCTTCAGCGCGATGCGCGAGACGCCGAGCACCCTCGAATAATTGTCCGACACCCCGTCCTCCCGCATTATTATTGTTTTACGATATGGGGCATATCGTGAAACGTCAATGCCCTTATTGCGCGGCGACGTACAGGGCCTCCCCCCTCGATTCCAGGGTCGGGAGGATAAGCGGGCATTGCCGAGCCTCGCCGGCTGTGGGACCAAGGGACCATGCGCAACCCCGGCCGCAAGGCGCTCTACTGGCTGGCGGCGCTGCTCCTCGGGGCGGCGCTGATCCGGTTCGGCGCCTTGCGCCACGGGCGGATCGGCGAGGACTGGACGTCCTTCGCACCGATCTTCGCCGGCTTCGCGCTCGCGCCGTTCGGGCTGGTCTTCCTGATCCAGGCCCTGTTCGCGATGCGCGGCCGGGCGCGGCTGCTCGCGGGGCACAGGGTGATCGCGCGCTGGCACGTCTACCCCGCCGAATGGGAGCAGTTCCGGGCGCTGGACGGGCGCCGCGCCGCGGACCATCATTCGCTCGCCAACGATTTGTGGATCCGAAGGGCGAGGCCGGCCGACGCGATCGAAGTGATCGTCGGCGAGACCGGCCTGCTCGTCGACCGATCCTATCACACGCTTCGCCCGGGCGGCCTTCCGGAGCTGCGCGAGGTCCGCTGGCTCGACGGTCCGCCGACCTGCCTCGAATTCGCCCTCCTCTACCCGCGCGGCCGCTACGGCGGCACGCTGCCCATGACCTTGCGGGTCCCGGTTCCGCCGGCCGCGCGCGCCGCCGCCCGGCAGGTCGTCGCTTATTTCGAGCCGCGCCTGCGGCGCGGGCCGGCCCTCGCGCTGCGCAATCCGCGCCGCACCTATCGGGTCTGCGGGATATTGATCGCCGCCGCCGCGATCGCCGGACCGGCCGGCTATGCCCTCGCCGCCGCGCCGCCGGACGGGAAGGACCCGCTGGTGCCGCTCGCGCTCATGATCGGCGCCGTCATTTGCGCCGTCTTCGCCGCCCTCCTCGCCCTCGCCACCTTCCTCCTGACCCGGCCGCGGTGAACCTCGCCGGCGGGCCGATGCAACCACGGTCCCCGGCAGCCGTTGGGCGCCGCATGAAGACAGCAATCCTGGCCGCCGCCCTCCCCCTCCTCCTTGCCGCCTGGAGCGCTCCGTCCGCCGCCGCGGACGACGAAGGGAAGAAGGAGCCCCGGCGGACCCGGGTCGGGCTCGGCGCCCAGCTCGTTCCGAGCTATCCGGGCTCGGACGATCACAATCTCCGCCCGCTCGTCGACGTGTCGCGAAGCCGGGGCTCCAGGCCCTTCGACTTCGAGGCGCCCGACGAAAGCTTCGGCCCCTCGCTGATCAAGGAGGGCGGGTTCGAGATCGGTCCCGCCCTCAACCTCCAGGGCAGCCGCAAGGCGAGCGACGTCGGCGCCGCGCTCGACAAGGTTCCCTTCACCGTCGAGGCCGGGGCGTTCGTCCAATATGCGCTCAGCCCCAAATTCCGGCTCCGCACCGAGCTTCGCAGGGGCGTGGGCGGGCATGACGGCTGGACCGGTTCGGCCGGCGCGGACTTCGTCGCCCGCGACGGCGACGACTGGCTGTTCTCGATCGGGCCGCGGGTGACCTGGTCGGACGCGCGCTACCATCGCGCCTATTTCGGAGTGACGGCCGCGGAATCGGCCCGCACCGGCCTCGCCGCCTATCGCCCCGGCGGCGGCGTCCAGGCGGTCGGCGCCACCGCCGGCTTCCTCACCCGGCTGACCAGTCGCTTCGGTCTCTACAGCTACGCCAAGTTCGACCGGCTGGTCGGCGATTCGGCGGATTCGCCCGTCGTCCGGGCCCACGGCTCGCGCAGCCAGCTGTCGGGCGGCCTGGCGCTGACCTACACCTGGGGCGGCGGCTCGAAATAATCCCGCCTCCAAACCCGCGGTCCCGCTGAGCCTTTCCAACGCCCAATAATTCGGTGTCAGACACCGATTTTCGACATAAGGCCGGGCATTAGCGGAAACCGGATTAATCGGTGCCAGGCACCAATTTTTTTTCGAATGCGGAGCTTCGTTGCCGGCACGATTTCGTCTCGGCTTCGAGAGCCCGCTCCGGTCAGAGGCTGACGTCGACGGTGCCGTTCCACGTCTGCTCGTAGGACGTGCAGGTGATCGAGCCGGTAAATTCGAAATCGACGACGTTGCGGCCGGTGATGGTGCAGCCGACGTCGCGGTCGTTCGATGTGTGCATTCTGTCCTTGGCCTTATATTCGAAGGTCAGCCGGTATTCCGTAGCGCTTCCGGTTCCGGGGCTGGTTTCCGAGCTGTCGAGGGGCACTGTGGTGAAACGGCCGGTACGCTCGTCGCAGTCGGCGATCTGGATCGCCCGGTTCCCGTCGATGCCGGTGATGTCGTAATCGGGAAGCTTCGGGATTCGGAACGAAATGGCGATGGTCCGGCGCTCGCAGATCCGGGCCGCGATGCCGATAGGCGGGGTGGTCGGCCTGGGCTCGCGTGCCGCTATGGGAGGCGCGGCCGTCGGCTCCGCCGCGGGGACCGGCCGGTCGAGCCCGCTCGTCCCGCGGTCCTGCTCAAGCGGTTCGGGGCCCGGTTCCCTTACTTCGGACGCGGAGTCCGGACCCAAGGCCGTTCGAGCGGCGGCCGACGGGGAGTCCCCGGCAACCGGCTCCCCGGCGGGGACCGGGCCCGGCGGGGTGACGGGATCCGGCCTCGACTCGGGCGGCTTCCACCAACCGTCGCCGTAGAAGAGTTGAAGGACGGCCACGGTGGTGCTGACGAGCGCGAGCAGCCCTCCGAGCACCGCCCCGATCATTTTCAGTCCGCCGCGACTGTTCCCGCTCGCCATCGCCCCTTACCCCTCGC
This sequence comes from Allosphingosinicella sp., assembly GCA_040514175.1. Taxonomy (GTDB): domain Bacteria; phylum Pseudomonadota; class Alphaproteobacteria; order Sphingomonadales; family Sphingomonadaceae; genus Allosphingosinicella. Next base: position 7,516 of record JBEVDE010000068.1, read on the forward strand.
CGCCCTCGGCGAGCTTAATCGCTATGTCGCGCTTCTTGCCAGACGGATCTTCGTTGCCGCGATCCCCAGCGGCGGGACGGGGGAAATAGGTGCCAGGCACGATTTACGCCGGAAAATTGGTGCCTGGCACCATTTAACTGGCACTATTCAACTGCTGACCTGCGCCTGGGGCAACGGCTGTAAACGATGCCCGCCCGCCCCCCGTCCCGCGAACTCCAAGGCGGTCCCGACCCCCCCGGTCCAACGCCCCATAATTCGGTGTCAGACACCGAATTTTGCAGCCGCCTCATAATTCGGTGTCAGGTACCCGGTTCGACATGGGGCCGGGCGCGGGCGGAAAGCGCGAATGCCCGGTCGTCGCCTCGAGAGCTTCGCCCGGGCTTGGCGGTTTTTACCAACATTTGGCGAGGAGGCTCGCGCAAAATCAGCGGCAAGACCAACTCCACGCATCCAAATCCTTGGAAAAGCTTGGCTTCCGCAAACTGGCACGGCTCGTGCTGAAGAACCTGCATCTTCGTTCAAGGAGCCCGTGATGCAGACCTCCCAGCCCCAGCCTTCGGTTTTCGCCCGCGACCACACCATCTTCGGCGTCTGCGAGGCGCTCGGCGAGGATCTGGGGTTCAACCCCGTCTTCCTGAGGGTGCCGCTCGCCGTCTGCCTGCTTCTCAACCCCTGGGCGGTGGTCGCCACTTATGCCGCGCTCGGCGTGCTGGTCGCCTTCACCCGCGTCGTCGCCCCCAACCCGCGCCAGGCCGCCGCGGTCGAAGCCCGGCCGGCCCCGGCCGTGGCCGAGCGCGCCGAAGCCGAGCCCGACATGGCCATGGCCGCCTGAACCCGGACGGAGCGACGGTCCCTGCCGGCGGTCACCCGGTTTCCGCCGGATCGACCCGGACCTCAGGCGGCAGGCGGCCTGGTCATGCCGGCAGGCCGCGGTCAATCCAAGGCGCCACGCCCGTGCCGCCCGGCCGTGGATCCCGGGCCGGGCTCGAAACCACGGGAAGGGCGGCCAACTGTCCCCCTTCGGGACCAACAGCCTTTCCGCCGCCCTAACGGGCCGTAAACCGGGTTTTTACGGCATTGATATAGGTCAGCCTTTTAGGGCGGTTCGGGCGCCGCTTCGGGAGGGCCAAATGGCTTCAGCATCGGTCGAGACTGCCGGCGGCCCCTTGACGGGCGCGCTGCTGCTGGAGCGCCTCGGCGAGCATGGCAGCGCCGCCCATCCCTATGCGGCGAGCCCGCGCCTGCTTCGCACGCCCAGCGCCGGCCGCGACCTCGCCGACCTCATTCATTATCTGTGCGTCCTCCACGGCCGCTATCCGGGCCTGATCGACCATGCCGCGGCGCGGGTCGTCGAGCCCGAGGCCCGGGCCTGGCTGACCAACGCCACCTACGCCTTCGCCGGCGAGCGCGCCTATCTCGCCCGGCTCGCCGTCGCCGCCGGACCGGTGCCGAGCACTCCGGGCGCCGGAGGCACCGACGCCGCCGTGCTCGGCCAGCGCCACGCCATGGAGACCCTCGCTTTGTCCGAGCGCCGCGGCTGCGCGCTCGGCGCGGCGATGGCGCTGGTGCTCGACTGGGCGGCGATCCGAAGCTGCCTCGACGCCGCCGCCGACCGGCTCGGCCTCGACGTGCCGGCTTATCCGTCCGCCGTCCGCGACGACGTCATCTCCCTCGCCGACGCCTATGCCGAGTCGGCGCCGGTCCAGCGCGCCCTGCTGTTCGGCGCCCAGCAGATCCTCGTCCAGCATCACGGCCTGTGGGACCTGCTCGAGGCGCGGCAGCAGGCGCGGGGAACCTGAACCGTCGTCCCCTTGCCCCGCCGCCGCCCCTCCCCTATCCCGCCGCCATGCGCTTCCAGGGCACCTCAAGCTATGTCGCCACCGACGACCTCAAGGTCGCGGTCAACGCCGCCGTCACTCTGCGGCGCCCCTTGCTGGTCAAGGGCGAGCCGGGCACCGGCAAGACCGTCCTCGCCCACGAGATCGCCGCCGCCCTGGACGCGCCGCTGATCGAGTGGCACGTCAAGTCGACGACCAAGGCCCATCAGGGCCTTTACGAATATGATGCGGTGGCCCGGCTTCGCGACGGCCAGCTCGGCGACCCCAGGGTCCACGAAATCTCCAACTACATCCGCCGCGGCAAATTGTGGGAGGCTTTCACCCGCCCGAAGCGTCCCGTCCTGCTCATCGACGAGATCGACAAGGCCGACATCGAATTCCCCAACGACCTCCTCCAGGAGCTCGATCGGATGGAGTTCCACGTCTACGAGACCAAGGAGACGGTGAAGGCGGCCGAGCGGCCGATCGTCGTCATCACCTCGAACAACGAGAAGGAGCTGCCCGACGCCTTCCTTCGCCGCTGCTTCTTCCATTACATCAAATTCCCCGATCGCGAGACGATGCAGGCGATCATCGACGTCCATTTCCCGGGCATCCAGAAGATGCTGGTGTCGAAGGCGATGGATATTTTCTACCAGGTGCGCGAAGTGCCCGGCCTCAAGAAGAAGCCGTCGACCAGCGAGCTTATCGACTGGCTGAAACTGCTCCTGCACGAGGACATGCCGCTCGAAATCCTCCAGTCGCGCGATCCCTCCAAGGCGATCCCGCCGCTCCACGGCGCCCTGCTCAAGAACGAGCAGGACGTGATGCTGTTCGAGCGGCTGGCCTTCATGAGCCGGCGGCCGGGGAGCTAGGAAGCGGGGCGCCAGGCGCTCCATATCACGAGGACGAGCGGCGCGAGGGCCAGAGCGTCGGCCGCGGCGATGGTCCGAAGCGGTCCTTGAGGCAGGCCCGCGCGGACGTAGAGACCCAAATATCCGACGACGGCGATGGCGACGACGACGGTGCACAGGCGCCGCACCGACGGATCGAAGGCGGCCCAGATCGCCGCGACGACGATGGCGAGAAAGGTGGCGCCGCGGTGGGTCAGCAGCAGGCCCGTATTCCCCTCCGGCGAAGTCCCGTAGAGCCGTTCCGCCAGGCCGGGCCGGAACAGCACCGCGGCCGGCGAGACGTGAACCGCCGCGAGCAGGAACCAGGCGATCCTGGTGGCGATCTCCATGGCGGCCCCCTTCCCTTCCGAAGGCAGCCTACACAAACTGTCCCTCTCAGGGGAGAGGGCGTGGTCGCCGGATGCTCCGAGCCGAATACGGAGTTTCGATACGGCCTGGCCGGCGATTGCCGCGCGGCCATGAAGCTGGCATCTTTCCTCGCGATGGAGGGCAAGGCGATGCGCGGCATGGTCATATTGGCGGCTCTGCTGCTCGGCCTGGCCGGGCCCGCCCTGGCTCAACCGGCTCGGCCTGACTCCTTGTGGAACGTCTCGGACGAGCGGCTGAGCCTGCCGCTGGCGAAGCTGTCGGCGCCGCGCCGGGCCGCCGGCGCGGAATATTTCGAGACGATGGAGTTCAGCCACAAGGGCGAAGGGGTCGACAGCGCGATCAAATATCGCACGGCCGACCGCCAGATTTTCGCGACGCTCTACGTTTATTATCCCAGCCTCGCCCACACCGGGGTGCAGGCGATCGCCACCGATCATGCGATTCGCGGCAGCTCGAACCCGCCGACGGCGCGGCCGCTCGGCACGGCGATCGCGGCGGCGGGCGGACAGCCGGGGGTCGCGGTGACCGCCGATTACGACCATTATCTGGGCGACCATTTCAGCAAGGCCGCCTTCGTCAAGGCGGGCCGCTGGATGTTGAAGCTTCGCGTGTCCGGTCCTCAAGAGCGCTCCGGCGAAGTCACGGCGGTGATGACCGCTTTGCTCGACGGCCTGCGCTTCGAAGGCGAGACCCGGCCGCGCCCGGCGGCGCCGATCTCCGCCCGCGAATGCGGACCGGCGGACCGCGCCGACGCCCGGGCCCTGTCGGACGACGATCTTGTCCCCGCCAATGCCATGCTCGCCACGTTCGACCCGGCCGGACAGCCCGCCGCCAACGCTCCGGCCGGCGATCAAACGCCCTTGCTCGCGCGGATCGGCCGCGACTGGTGCCGGACGACGCTGCGCGTGGGCGATGACGAGATCGCGGTGCTCCAGGCGACGGGCGGGGAGCGGCGCGACGGATTGGGCGGCGATTCGGCGTTGCTCGTGCTTTTCAGCGACGCCGGCGGCGCGCTCGAGGTAGTGCGGCTGGCGAAGGAGAAGAAATATCTGCTCCTTCGCCACGATATCGCGGAAGTGGAGGTTCTGGGAAGCTACGACGGGCTGCCAAGCCTCGCCCAGATCGGGCGACTTTTCTCGGGCAGCCCCACGCGCGTTCGAGCGCGCGTTCGGCTCAAGCCCAACGGCGGCACCGAGATCAATCTTCCGACGCCGCCCGCAAAAGCTCCGGACCGCACGAGCCGAGCGGCCGGAAGCGACTCCGGCAAAGATATTGAACCGGCCGCCCTGGCCGCTGAATAGCTAGAGCCGCATCGCCTCGTCGCGATAGGCGAGCTCGAAATTGCCCCAGCGGCGGCCGTTGACGTAGAGCGGCACGAAGACGTTCTTGACCGGCAGATAGCGGCCCTGGCCCAGGTCCATCGAGTAAGTGGCCAGCATCGCCTCCTTCTCGCTCTCGATCGCCCGGCGGGTGACGTCGTCGAGGAAGTTGCGGCGGTTTCGGCAATGTTCGGCGTTCCAGGCGGGATCGTCGCTCTGCGGCTTCGAGCGCTCGGAAATATGGGTCGGGAGGTAGCCGTTGACGTCGGTGATCGCGGCGGCGATCAGGCGCGATTCCCGGGCCATCAACTTGTCGAGGATGGGCCGCACGCGCCGGTCGGCGAGGTCGCAGAAGCGGGTCTCATATTGCGTGGGGTTGGTTCCGGGCATGGCCTTGTAATGGGTGTCGAAGACGTCGTCCTGGCTGACCTCGCCGGCGACGATCGCCGCCTCGACGACGTCGCGTATCTCGCGCATCCCGGCCTGGGCGAATTCGATGAACGGCGTGTCGTCGATCCGCACGCCCGAGCTTGCGAGCCGGTCGAGCATCTCGTTCGACAATGTCTCGAGCTTGGTGAGACGGCCATGGACCTGGAGCAATTGCCCGCCGTTGTCGCGGGCGTCGGCGGCGAAGCTCGACAGGCCCGATTTGACCGAATCGACGCTCAGCTGGATGTGGCTGGTCGACTGGGCGATGCCGTCGGTCTGGCGGTCGACCAGGGCGACGATGTCGGCGACCTGGCGGACGGTGTCGGTGATGGTGGCGAAGCCGCCACGGGCGACCCGGCTTCGGTCGACCCCGTTCGCGATCTCGGAGGTCACCGCCTCGGCCTCGCGGGTGAGCGAGGCGATGGTGCCGGTGATCTCGCTGGTCGCCGTCCTCGTCTCCTGGGCGAGCTTCTTCACCTCGGCGGCGACGACCGCGAAGCTGCGTCCCGCCTCCCCCGCCCGGGCCGCCTCGATGGTGGCGTTCAGGGCGAGCATGTTGGTCCGGTAGGCGATCCGCTCGATGCTCGAGGAGACGTTCTGGACCCGGCTCATCGCCTCGGCGAAGCCGGTCATCCGCTCGCCCAGCTGGACGACGAGGTCGGTCAGGCCGCTGAAGATCGCGATCGTGTCCTCGATCGCGGCCCGACCTTCCGACAGACGCTCGCGCGCCTGCTCGGCGAGGATCCGCGCCTCGTCGGTCGATTCGGCCACCCGCGCCTGATCGAGCAGCAGCCGGCTGGTCACCTCTTCCAGCGAATCGAGGGTC
>JBEVDE010000173.1:0-6150 GCA_040514175.1 Allosphingosinicella sp.
TGGCGCGGGCGGCGCGATTGTTGGGGACGAGGACGATCCCCTGCGCGAGCCCCATCTCGCCGCGGCCGAAGCGCGCCGCCAGCCCGGCCGCGAGCGCGTCGGCGAAGGCGCGGTGCGGCGGGATGGTGAAGACCTTGGGGTGGACGGAGGTCATGAGGTCACCGTCGGGCAGGGCCGCGGAGAGCGACAACGGCGACACGCAAGTTTCCGAAGTTTCGGCTTCCCAATGCAGTGAAAAAGCGGGCGGCCACACTGTCGCTGTTGTCGCTGTTCGGCGACGCTCCGGCTGAAAGGCAGGCGGGACTCATCCGTAGAACATAACATGAAACCTTAGATTCGGCAAAGCATCCCTCCGTAGAACGGAAGCGTTCGGCACCGGCGATCTTGCGAGCCCAGCCGCCGCTTCAGGCGAGCCCAAGCACTTCCTCGGCCTGGCGGATATTGGCCGGGGCGCCGACGTCGAACCAGAGGCCCTCGTGCACCGCCCCGAACAGGCGGCCTTTCGCAATGGCCCGGTCCCACAGCAAATTGGTCGAAAAGGGTCCCTCGGGCATGTCGCCGTCGAGCAGGCGCTTCGACACCATCTGGACCCCGGTGAAGACGAAAGGCGCGACCCCGCCGGGCTTGCGCCGCTTCAGAACTCCGCCGGAGCTCATATGGAAGTCGCCCTGGCCCTTGTGGCAATGGGCCCGGGCCAGCGGCACGAGGAGCAGCAGGGCGTCCATCCGGGCCTCGTCCCAATTGCTGGCGAGAAGCCGGAGCGAATCCACCGGGCCGTCGACCCACAGATTGTCGGAATTGACGACGAGGAAGGGATCGGCGCCGATCAGAGGCAGGGCCCTGACCAGGCCGCCGCCCGTCTCGAGCAATCGCTGCCGCTCATCGGATACAATGATCTCAAGGCCCTGAACGCGATTGTTCAGATGTGCTTCGAGCGCATCGGCGAGATAATGGACGTTGACCACAACTTTTTCGACGCCGGCGGTCCGAAGGCGGTCGAGGCAATGGTCGAGCAAGGGCTTGCCGGCCACCTCGACGAGGGGCTTGGGACGGGTGGCGGTGAGCGGCCGCATGCGCTTGCCGAGGCCCGCGGCGAGCACCATCGCGGTCTTCGGCACGTCTCCGGCGGGCACCGGTCGGAGCGCGAGCGGCCGGCGCTGGCGGTTCATGCGTAAATCTTCCTGAGGCAGGCGTCGCCGCGAAACTCCCCCGGCACGTTGGCGTCGAACCAGGCGCGGACGGGGGCGAGCGCGGGATGGGCGAGATTGCGTTCGAGATAGGTCCAGATGCGCGGGTGCATGGTCGGATAGAAGGGCTTTCCGTCGCGTTTCCAGAGCCGGGTGAAGATGCCGATGATCTTGGTGTTACGCTGGGCGCCGAGGATCTCGTAATGGGCCCGGAAGAGTTCGCGGTCGGCGACCCCGGCCCGCTCGCCATAAAGGTCGATCATCGCCTCCTCGAGCTCGGGCGCGACGTCGCGCCGCGCGTCCTGGAGGAGCGAGACGAGATCGTAGGCGGCATGGCCGGCCAGCGCATCCTGGAAATCGAGCAGGCCGAGCTCCGGTCGGCCGGGAAGCACCATCAGATTGTCGGCATGATAATCGCGCAGCACCAGCACCGGATTTTCGTCGACGATCCGGAGCACGTCGCCCCAGACCCGCCGCCAGGCCTCGAGGAAGGCCGCGCCGTCGACATCGATCCCGAGCGCCTCGACGTACCAGTCCGGGAAGAGGCCGACCTCCCGCTCCATCGCCGCCTCGTCATAGGGCGCAAGATCGGCCGGTGCGGGCCGGTCGGCGAGCCGCGCGAGGATGTCGACGGCGCTCTCGTAAATCTCCCGCTCGCGGCCGGGCTCGCGCTGGAGGAGCGGGCCGACCCGGTCGTCGCCGAAATCCTCGAGGAGGAGGAGGCCCTTCTCCCGGTCGACGGCGAGCGGGCGCGGCGGGCGGAAGCCCTGGTCGAGCAGGTGGCCGGCGATCGTGAGGAACGGCCCGATATCCTCATGCTCGGGCGGAGCGTCCATCAGCACGGCGGTCTCGCCGCTCGCGCGGTGGACGCGGAAATAGCGCCGGAAGCTCGCATCGCCGGCCAGCGGCCGGATCTCGGCGCCGCTCCAGCCATGGTCTGCAAGGAAATCCGGCGCCGTCGGGGGCGGAATCATCGGGGCGGCCATCGCGCTTCCCAAGCGGCGGGCACCTCGGCTGTCAAGGCGCGGGCGCCCTCTCCTTGCCGGCGCAGGGTGAGGCGAAGCGAATGAGGCCACAGGTCGCCGCCCATCCGCTCCGGCCATTCGACGATAAGAGCCCCGTCCTGAAGCGCCTCGTCGAGCGCAAGCTCCCCGATCTCCGCCGGAGAGTCGATCCGGTAGAGGTCGACGTGCCAGGCCGGGACCCTAAGCGCCTCGTAGGGAATGACGATCGGGAAGGTCGGGCTTGCGACTTCGCCGTCATGGCCGAGACCGGCGAGAATGCCGCGGGCGAGCGTGGTCTTGCCGGCGCCGAGCTCGCCGGACAGGGCGACGACGTCGCCGGCGCGGAGCTCGGCCGCGAGCCGCCGGCCGAACGCCTCGGTCGCCTCGGGCCCGTCGAAGCGCATCAGCGCCTCCCCCCTCGCCCCCCCCGGAAAAATGGTGCCTGGCACCAATTTCGGGAGCGGATAGAAATCGGTGCCTGGCACCAATTTCGGGAAGAAGGGGCGGACGGCGGTGCCGGGCGCATCAGCGCTTCCGGGGCAGGCGAAGGGTGACGGTGGTGCCTTCGCCGGGCTCGGAAAGAAGCTCGACGGCGCCGCCATGGGCCTCGACGAACTGCTTGGCGAGCGGCAGCCCCAGGCCGAGCGCGGCATCGTCGGCTCCGCGCGGCTCGGCGGTGCGGGAGAAACGGTCGAAGACCCGGGCCTGGTCGGCCAAGGCGATGCCGCGGCCGTTGTCGGAGACGGTGATCGCCGCCGCCTTGCGGTTGCCGTCGGCATGGAGCAGCACCCGGCCGCCTTCCTCGGTGTAGGCGAAGGCGTTCTTGAGCACGTTGTCGAGCGACTGGCGAAGGCGCGCCCGGTCGCCGGCGATCGAGCCCGCGCCGCTTTCTATCTCGACCGCGAAATCGATGCCCTTCTTCGCCGCCTGCTCCCGGAATGCCTCGGCCGCCTCGGCGCAGAGCCTGGCGAGGTCGACCTTGTCCTCGGCGAGGAGGAGGCTGCCGCTGTCGCTCTGGGTGAGGTCGAGCACGTCGTCGATCAGGGCGCCGAGGCGCGCGACCGAATCGAGGATCGCCGCGACATAGTCGGTCGCGGTCGGCGCCAGCTCGCCGGCATAGCCGCCCGCGAGCATCTCGGCGAAGCCGCCGATCGAGGTGAGCGGCGTGCGAAGCTCGTAGCTCATGTTGGAGACGAAGGCGGTCTTCAGCCGGTCCGCCTCCTCGAGCGCCTGGGTCCGCTCCCTCAGCGCCGCCTCGACGGTCCGGCTCGCGGTCACGTCCAGCATCGTGAAGAGGGCGTTGCCGTCGGGGAGCGGGACGGCGGCGAACTCGAACTCGCGGCCGTCGGTGAAGGCGACCCGGCCGGTGCGCTGCTTGCGCTCGACCGTGGCGCTCCGGACGAGCTCGCGCACCAGAGCGGCGTGGCTCGAATTCTTGAGCTTCCTGCCGATGTGGGTGGTGAGCGCGTCGATGCGCGGATTGCCGGCGAGCTGCTCCTCGTCGAACTCCCACAATTCGCGGAAGCGGTTGTTCCAGAGATGGAGCCGGCCGTCGGACGCGAAGACTCCGACCGCCTCGAACAGATTGTCGAAGGTGGCGGTGCGCACCCTCAGCAGGGTGTCGCGCGCCGAGGCGAGGCGGAGCTGCTCGGTGCGGTCCTCGAAGATGAGGAGGAGGCCGCCGTCGGGGAGCGGCTGGGCGACGACGCGCAGGTGGCTTCCGCCGGGGAGCAGCCAATCCTCCTCCTCGGCGGTGAGGCCGCCGGTGAACCAGCGGTCATGCTCCTTCTTCCATTCCGGATAGTCGCGGACTTCGGGCAGATGGCCGGTCTCGCGCATCGCGTCGAGGAGGCGGTTGAACTCGGGCCGGTCGGCGAGAAAGTCGGGCCGAAGGGCGAACAGCCGGGCGAAGGGCTGGTTCGAGAAGATGAGGCCGCGGTCGCGGGCGAATTGGGCGACTCCGGCCGAGAGCCGGTCGAGCATGTCGCGCTGGGCGTGGACGAAGCGGGCGAGCTCGGAGCGCGCCTGCTCGCGGTCCTCGACGTCGATCGCATAGCCGGCGACCCCCGCCTCCCCCAGCGGAACCTCGACGACCCGCATCATCCGGCGCTCGCCGCCGACGGTGGCGGGCACGTTGCGGGCGTGGGCCTGCCCGCTCTGGCGGACGATCGCGGCCTCGGCGATCGCGCCCGCCTCGCCGTCGTCGACCAGCTCGAGCCCGCCCTCGATCACCGCCCGGCCGTCCTCGGCCTCGACCGCGGCGACATAGGCGCTGTTGACCATGGCGAGATGAAGGTCGGGCCCGCGATGCCAGATCGGGAAGGGCGCGGCCTCGATCAGTCCGGAGAGCGCGTCGAGCGCCCCGGCGAGCTTGTCGGTGCGCTCGCGAAGCGCCGCCATCTCCTCCTCGCTCGCCGTCGCGTCGGTCAGCCAGAGGAGGACGGTGCCGGGCGGATAGGAAGGCGGCGCCGGGCCGCCCGCGAGCCGGTAGACCCGGGCCGACCCGGCCGGGCGAAGCGAGAGCGCGAAGCCCCCCGCCGCGGCGGCCGCCGCCTCGACCTGGGCGAGCAGAGCGCCCCGGTCCTCCTCGGCGAAGGCCTCGGCGAGATCCGCGAGCCGGTGTGGGATCGACTCCAGGCCGAACGCGAGCGCGACCCGCTCCGGCTCCTGGAGCGTGCCGTCGCGGCGAACAACGAGCGGAATGGCCGGCGAGGCGGCGAGAAGGGCCTCGTGGTGCCTCGTGGCGTCGATTCGCGCGGCGGCGTTGCGGCCCCGTCCGAGGCCGCGCGCGGTGGCCCAGATGGCCAGCGCGAGCCACGCGCCGCAAAAAAGAGCAATTGCTGTCAAGGCCGTCGGCGTGAGGCTGATCATCAAAGGGTCTCTAACCGCGCCCGGAGGCCTCCGGAAGGGCATCCTTGCGCCTCTGCGATGTGACTTTCATGTCACGCGGGGTTTTCATCTGCGGCGCTAACCCGCCGCAACCATTGGAATATCGCCTCCCAGACGGTATCGATTACATGGTTAAACGTGGAAAGAGAGACACCCCATGGCCATGACCTTCCGTTCGCGCGCGCTGCGCTCCGTCGCCTTTATCGGACTCCTCACCGCGCTCGCTCCCCAGGCTTACGCGCAGGAGACCCAGGGCACTGAAGGTACCGGCGCGGGGGAAAGTGACGATCCCGCCACGCTGCAGTCGGAAGCCGAGATCGAATCCGGCCAGGATGCCAGCGCCGCCGACGCGGGCGACATCACCATCACGGGGTCGCGAATCCGCCGTCCCAACCTCGAATCCGCGGTTCCGGTGACGTCGGTGGGCGGCGAGGAATTCTTCCAGACCGGCCAGGTCTCCATCGGCGACGTCCTCAACGAGCTTCCGGCCCTCCAGAGCACCTTCAGCCAGTCCAACTCGACGCGCTTCCTCGGCACCGCCGGCCTCAACCTGCTCGATCTGCGCGGCCTCGGCACCCAGCGCACGCTGGTTCTGGTGAACGGCCGCCGTCACGTCGCGGGCGACGTCCTCAACACCACCACCTCGGTCGACGTGAACACCATTCCGACCGACCTCATCGAGCGCGTCGACGTCGTCACCGGCGGCAATTCCGCCATCTACGGGTCGGACGCGATCGCGGGCGTCGTCAACTTCGTCCTCAAGCAGAATTATGACGGCGTGCAGGTGCGCGGCCAGGGCGGGATCAGCAAATATGGCGATCTGGGCAGCTATTTCGTCAGCGCCCTCGCCGGCAAGAATTTCGCCGGCGGCCGCGGCAACGTTGCCATCAACGTCGAATACGCCCGCCAGAACACCGCCTTCGCGTCGGGCCGTCCCAACCTCGCGATCAACTCCCGCTTCGTCACCGTCGACACGGATCCGGCGGCGACTCCGAGCGACGGCACGTTCGACAACGTGTTCGTCGCCGACACCCGCTTCCCGATCTTCAACAACGGCGGCGGCTTCCTCG
>JBEVDE010000187.1:0-11955 GCA_040514175.1 Allosphingosinicella sp.
CGATGCGCATCGCATTCTGGACGAAGTAGAGCGACTGGAACTGCGCGGTGTAATAGGTCACCGTCAGCCCGGCGGCGACGCCGAACAGGGCGACCAGGACATTGCGCCACTTGATCCAGCTGTCGAAGCTCTCGCGCAGCGGATTGCGCGCGATCGTGCCCTGCTCCTTCATCGCCTGGAAGACCGGGCTCTCCTTGAGCATCAGCCGCACCCACAAGGAGACCGCGAGCAGCAGGATCGAGAACAGGAACGGGATCCGCCAGCCCCAATCCGCCCATTGATCGGGATCGACGAACAGTTCGGAGATCAGCACCACCGCCAGGCTGAGCAGAAAGCCGCCGATCACGCCGGCCTGGATGAAGCTGGTGTAATAGCCGCGCTTGTTCCTCGGCGCATGCTCCGCGACGTAGATGGCGGCGCCGCCATATTCGCCGCCGAGCGCGAGGCCCTGAAGGACCCGCAGGAAGACGAGTATGGCCGGGGCCGCCATTCCGATCGCCGCATAGCTCGGGATCAGGCCGACGGCGGCGGTCGCGACGCCCATCAGGGTGATGGTGACGAGGAAGGTGTATTTTCGCCCCAATCTGTCGCCGAGATAGCCGAACAGCACCGCTCCGACCGGACGGACTCCGAAGCCGACCCCAAAGCTGGCGAGGGCGAGCAGGAATTGGGCGGTCTCGCTCGAGGCGGGAAAGAATTGCTTGCCGATGATCGCGGCGAGCGTCCCGTAGATGAAGAAATCATACCATTCGAAGACGGTGCCGAGCGTCGAGGCGAAGATGACCAGCCGGTCCCGCTTCGCGTCGATCACATAGTCGCCGGATACCGCCGTGGCCATGTCTGCCCCCCTGCCCTGCCTGCGCCTGTGTAAGCGGGGCGGGCGGGGCCGGGCAAGCGCTCCCAAATTCCTCCCCGCGATTTCGCGGGGAGGGGGACCGCGCGAAGCGCGGTGGAGGGGCTTTTCTAAACTTGGAAGAGAACCCCTCCACCAGGCTTCGCCTGGTCCCCCTCCCCCGGAAATCCGGGGGAGGAATTGAAACTTCACACGTCGAGATGCCCCAGCACCGCTGGAAGCAGCCCGTCCACCGCCGCTTCGGCGGCGCCTTCGTCCGTTCCGAAGCCGCCGTCGATCGCAAGCCGGGCAAAGCCGTGCACCATCGCCCAGCAGGCGATGGACGGCGCCGTCTCCGGCCCGCCCGGGGCCTGCGCCGCCCCCTCCCCGCCTCGAACGGCGCGGTCGAGAAGCCGAAAGGCGCGCTCCGCGGCGGCGGCATATTCGGAATCGTCGCGGTTCAGCAGGGCCGCCCGCCACATCAGGTCGAAGCGGGCCCGGTTGGCGAGCGCGAAGCGGACATAGGCCAGGCCCTGGGCGCGGATCCGGGCCTCGCGCCCGCCCGCCGCTTCCGCCGCCTCCAGCGCATCGCCGAGGTCGCGGAAGGCGCCGGCGGCGACGGCCGTGAGGAGACCGGAGGCGTCGCCGAAATGGTGGGCGGGCGCGGCCGGCGACACGCCGGCGCGGCGCGCCGCTTCGCGAAGGCTGAAGCCGTGGGTGCCGCGCTCGGCCAGAACCGCCTCGGCGGCCGCGATCAGCGCCGGCCGAAGCGCGCCATGATGATAGGCGCGGTCGGACTTGACACTGTTCAGATCATCGGTCATAGGCGATCTGTACAGCGTCAAGATTGGAGTGGCAACTTTGCTCGACCCGGCCTTCGCCTTCGCCCTCGCCAACAATTTCGGGCTGCTCGCCTGGGCGGCGCTCCTGCTCTCGCTGTTCGTGGCGCGGGTCCGGGGCTTCGTCTGGCCGGCGACGCAATTCGCCGTCCCGCTCGCCTGGGCCCTGCTCTACGTCGTCCTGCTCGCCCAGGGGCTGCCGGTGGCGGAGGGCGGCTTCGACTCGATCGAAGGCGTGCGCGGCCTGTTCGCCAACGATTCCGCTCTGGCCGCGGGCTGGCTCCACTATCTCGCCTTCGACCTGTTCGTCGGCACCTGGATCGCGCGGGATTCGGTCGACCGGCGGGTCCCCGCGCTGCTCGTCGCCCCCTGCCTCGCCCTCACCTTGATGTTCGGCCCGGCCGGTTTGCTCGTTTACTTCCTTCTGCGCCTCACCTTCGCGCGGCGCGCCAGAACGGAGACCGCCTCGTGACCGCCCTCGCTTTCCCGGCCCCGATCGCGCGCCTGCCGATCCTCTCCGAGCTCGTCGAGCGGCAGCGAGTGCTCGCGCATTTCGGCCTCGCCGTCCTTCTGCTCGCCCTCCCCGTTCTCGCTTTGCAATCGGTCGATCCGCGCACCCTGCACGGCGTCAGCGTCTGGATGAAGCCGGCCAAGTTCCTCGTCTCGGTCGGAATCTTCGCGCTCACCGCCGCCTGGTTCTGGGGCTATGTCCGCCCCGAGCGGCGCGACTCCCCGGCGCTGCGCTGGACGGCGCGAATCCTGATCGCCTCGGCCGGCTTCGAGCTCCTTTACATCGCCCTCCAGGCCGCCCGCGGGCTCGATTCGCATTTCAACTTCAGCTCGGCCTTCCACATCGTCATGTACGGCCTGATGGGGGTGGCCGCCGTCATCCTCACCGCCACCACCCTGCCTCTCGCCTGGGAGATCGCACGGCGCCCGAAGGCCGGCCTCAGCCGCGACTTCACCGCCGCCCTCGTCACCGGGCTCGTCCTCACCTTCCTGCTCGGCGCCGGCCTCGGCGGCTATATGAGCCAGGGGGCGGGCCATTCGGTCGGCGCCGAGGGCGGACGGGTCTTCTTCTTCGGCTGGAACCGGAGCGGCGGCGACCTTCGCATTGCCCATTTCCTCGGAATCCACGCCCAGCAGGCGATTCCGCTGCTGGCGGGGCTGGTCGCCGGCTGGAGCGTCCGGGCGCGCTGGGCGGCTCTGGGGACGGGGACGGCGGCGTACGTCGCGGTGACGCTGGCGATTTTCCTGCAGGCGGTCGCGGGGCAGCCGCTGCTCCCCCTCTAAACCTCCCCTCCCTGAAAGGGAGGGGCCGGGGGGTGGGTCCGCCGAAGGCGGCCGAAACTCCGAGTCGGCAAAAGTCTCGCTCACGCTCGCCTACCCACCCCTGACCCCTCCCTTCCAGGGAGGGGATTCTAGAGGGCCTCCCGCGCCGCTTCCCAGTTGCGGCCGTCGAAGGGCCTCACCGTCACCGCGAGCCCGGACACGTCGTCCAGAGCGTTGAAATTCAGGCTCCACGCCTCGGGATGCGAGCGCGGCTGGTAGAAGCTCTTCACCCCGCAGACCGGGCAGAACAGATGGTCGGCCGCGCCCGTACCGAAACGATAGTGAGTGAGCGCGCCCTCCCCCGACAGCAGCCGGAAATCGCCGTGCGGGACGATCAGATGGCGAAAGCCGGTCATCGCGCAGATCGAGCAATTGCAGTCGAGCAGCTCGACTTCGCGCGGCACCTGCGCCTCGAAGCGCACCGCCCGGCAATGGCATCCGCCGGCGATCTTCACCCGGCTCAAGCGACGCCCTCAGCGCGGGGTCGGCTTGCGGGGCGGGCGGCCGCCGCTTTTGCCGGGGGGACGGCCCGGCGGGGCTCCGTCGCGCTTGGGCGGAGGCCGGCGGAAGGGCCGGTTCTGGCCGGCCGGAGGCGCTCCGCTCGGGCGCGGCGGGCGGGGCGCGGCCGGCTCGCCGCCGGAGACGGCATAGCCTTCCTTCTGGAGCCTGGAGAAAGCTGACCGGACGCTCGCCGACACCGCATTCTGAACCTCCTTCGGCAGATCGGCGAAGGTGGTGTTGGCGTGGATCGCGTTGAGGTCGCGCAGAAGATTGTTGGGAAGCCCCTTCGACGCCGCCTTGAGGGCGGCGATCGCGTCGAGCACGGCGGCGGCGACGATCTCCTCCATGACGTCGGTGGCGGACTTCCTCATGACCCCCTCTTAGGCGAGATTGGGGGCAGCCACTAGTGACTGTCCCTGGTGACTGTCCCAAGGCATAAGGGCGGCTCACGACGATCGGAGAATGAGATGGCGAAGCCGCTGAGGATGCTCATATCGCTGGCGGGCTTCGGCCTCGCTCTCGCCGCCTGCGCGACCGAGCCCGCGGCGCCGAGGGTCGACTATGCCGCGATCCTGGCGGATTCGATCCGCCCCGAGGCCGACCGCCTGCGCGATGCGGACCGCAAGCCCGCCGGGCTGATCGCCTTCGCCGGAGTCCGGCCGGGCGACAGGATCGCCGAGCTCGCGCCCGGCGGCGGCTATTTCACCCGGATCCTGAGCGGCGTGGTCGGGCCCGAGGGCCGGATCTACGCGATGACGAGCCGGCCCTCCCCCGCCTTGCAGGAGCTGGCGACGGCCCGGCCCAACGTCGTCGTCACCGTCGCCGAGCCCGGCACCATCCCGGCGCCGGAGCCGGTCGATGTCGTCTGGACGACCCTCAATTATCACGATTTCAAGAACGTGACGGCCGGGACAAGCGACGGCGGCGCCGCGATCAACGCCGCCGCCTTCCGGGCGCTGAAGCCCGGGGGCCTCTACCTCGTCGTCGACCACGACACCGCGGCGGGCGCGGGCGCCGCGCAGACCTCGACCCTGCACCGGATCGAGGGCGCCCTCGTCCGGCGCGAGGTGGAAAGCGCCGGCTTCCGCCTCGACGGCCAGAGCGACCTGCTCCGCCACCCCGCCGACGACCACAGCATCAAGGTCCAGGAGACGGGGATCAGGGGCAAGACCGACCAGTTCGTGCTGAGGTTCAGGAAGCCGAAGGGCTAGGCTTCGGCGTGGTTAACCCGCTCTTTACCCTGCCCGTTTACCATGAGGGACGGGAAGAGGGGGATCCGACCATGATTGGAATTATGCTTTTCGCCGCGGCGAACGCGCCGGTGCAGCTTGCCAGGGCCGACGAAGCGCAATGGCGGATGTTCGTCCGGGCCAGCCTGCAGCGATCGGCGCCGCCGCGCGGCTCGAGGCTGCAGCAGCTCGAGGGCGTCGTGCGCCGGCTCGGGGCCGAGCGGGAGGCGCAGCGCCTGGCGGGACCGGCGGGGCTATAGCCTCCTCCCCTCCCTGCAAGTGCGGGAGAAGGTTTATCCGCACAGACTTCAGCGGCGCTCGTCCGCGGGCGCGCCGCGCATCACTTCGTGCATCGCCCCGGCCATGATCCCTGCCGGCAGCGCGATCAATCCCACCCCGGCGATCGCCAGCAGCGTCGCGGCGATCTTCCCGGCGGGGGTCACCGGATAGGCATCGCCATAGCCGATCGTGGTGAGCGTCGTCACGGCCCACCACAAAGCGCGGGGGATGCTTCCGAAGCGGTCGGGCTGGATGTCCCCCTCGAGCCAGTAGAGCATGGTCGCGCCGAAGATCAGCATGCCCGCGGCCAGGGCCAAAGTGATTCCGAGTTCGTAGCGGCGAAGCCATATCGCCGTCGTGAGGTCCTGGAGCGCCAGCGACATCCGCCCCAGCTTGGCCAGCCGGGCGATCCGCACCAGGCGCACGAGGCGGAGCATCGAGCCGTTCAGCCCGACCATCGGCAGGAATGTGGCGACGATGACGATCAGGTCGAGGACGGCCGACGGCGACCGCATGAACCGCAGGCGCCTGGCGAGAGCTGAGCCGCTGCCACGATCCTCCGCGACCGACCAGAATCGGGCCAGATATTCCACCAGGAAGACGATGCCGAAGAAGATCTCGAGGCCGTCGAAGGCGGCGGGGTAGCGATCGTAGATCATCGGCTCGGTCTCGAAGATGGCGGCCGCGGTGGCCAGCAGCACGAGCAGGACGATGATCTTATTGACCGGCGACAGGCCGGGCCGCGCCCAGGCGCGGGGCTCCAGTTGCCGATAGGCCGATGCCCGGCCACGCTCGAGCGCTTGCCTCACCAGGCTTCTCCCCCGCTGCCCCGAACGCTGTAACAGCTTCGTCGCTCTCCTGAACCGGGAAAATCTGGGCAGGCGCGAATTTGCCGCTTCCCGGCGAAGGCCGGGACCCAGTCTACCGGCTGAGCCGCTGGACCCCGGCATTCGCCGGGGAACAAAGGCT
Organism: Allosphingosinicella sp.; assembly: GCA_040514175.1. Lineage (GTDB taxonomy): Bacteria > Pseudomonadota > Alphaproteobacteria > Sphingomonadales > Sphingomonadaceae > Allosphingosinicella. Next base: position 5,982 of record JBEVDE010000187.1, read on the forward strand.
TGACCTGATCAGGGCAGCTCTAGCCCCGGTTTCTGACGTACGACCCCGGCGCGGGCTCCAGCGCCTTCAGCTTGCCCTTGCCCGGCACCCGCGCCTTCACCTTTGCCGCCTTGCCGCCTTCCGAGAGCCGCGCCTGCCAATGGGGCCACCAGCTGCCTTCGTGGCGCTCGGCGCCCTCGAGCCAGGCCTCGGCCGTCTCCGGAAGCGCCGGATTCACCCAATAGCCGTGCTTGTTGGCGCTGGGCGGGTTGATCACGCCGGCATTGTGGCCGCTGCCGCCGAGCAGGAAGCTGACCTCGCCGCCGGCCAGCCGCGCGCTGTCGTAGGTCGCCTGCCAGGCCGAGACATGGTCGTCCTTGAGGCTGATCGCGAGCAGAGGCGTCTTCACCGCGCCCAGGTCGATCTTCACCCCGTCGAGCTCCAGCCCGCCCTTCGCCCGCTTGTTGTCCCTGAGCACGTCCCGCGCCCATTCGAGCAGGAAGGCGCGCGGGATGTGGGCGCCGTCGGCGAACCAGTAGAGGATGTCGCTGGGCGGCGCCTCGCGGTCGAGGAGGTAATGGTTGACCACCGACGACCAGATCAGATCGTTGGCGCGGACCGCGCTGAACAGGGCCTGGAGGTCCTGGGCGGCCATGAAGCCCTTGTGGAGCAGGTGGCGCTCCATCGCGCGCAATTGTTCGGGTTCGGAGAAGGTCGCCCATTGGCCGAGGTGCGAGAAATCGAACATCGTCCCGATCGTGGTCGCGGAGGCGACCCGGCCGGAATCCCCCTTCGCCGCCAGCCAGGCGAGCGCGACGGCGAGCAGGGTGCCGCCCATGCAGAAGCCGAACAGATCGGCCTCGCGCTCGCCGGTCGCCGCCTCGATAGCGTCCAGCGCCTCGATCGGGCCCTGGCGGATGTAGTCGGCGAGGCCCTTGTCGGCGAGCTCGGGGCCGGGATTGACCCAGGAGATGACGAAGACGGTGTGACCCTGCTCCACGAGCCAGCGGACCAGCGAGGATTTGGGCTGGAGGTCGAGCAGATAATATTTGTTCACCAGCGGCGGCCCGTCGAGGATCGGACGCTTCCACACCTCGTCGGTCACCGGCGCGTACTGGATCAGCTCCATCAATTCGTTGCGGTAGACGACGCTGCCCGGGGTTGCGGCGATGTCGACTCCCAGCTCGAACTCCTGGCTGGCGCGGCGCTGAACGATGCCCGGAGTCTCGGCCGCGTCGGCGAGGAGGTTGGCGAGGCCCGAGAGCAGGCTGATCGAGCCGGTGTCGATCGCCTTGCGGATCGCCTCGGGGTTGGTGAAGGCGAAATTGGCCGGCGAGATGGCGTTCAGATATTGCTGGGTGAAGAATTCGACCCGGGTGCGGGCGCCCTCGTCCAGTCCTTCCGCCGCCTCGACCATCTCGAGCGCCCGCTTCGCGGTGAGCAGATAGGCCTGCTTGAGATAATCGAAGACCGGCTCCTCGCTCCAGGCGGGATCGTTGAAGCGGCGGTCGCCCCGCTCCGGCGCGGCGACCGGGTCGACGGGCTTGCCGGCGGCGCGCGAGGCGGCGGACTGCCAGAGCTTCAGCCAGTCGGAGGCGGCCTTCTGCTGGGCCTTGATGAGCTCGCCGGGATGGCTCCACAAATGCGCCGCGAACTCGCCGAAGGCGCGGACTGGGGCGGCCGGGTCGAAAGGCTGGGGGATTTGGGGGTCGAGCGGCCGGGCGGCGGCGCTGGTGGCGAGGTGGACGGCGTTGGCGACCACTTTCGACCAGGCTTCGGCGAGGTCGGCCGGGTTGGGCAGGGTTTCGGGGAGCTTGAAGACGGTGGCGGGGATGTGATTCTCTGGCATGCGGGCTTCCTTAGCACGTCATGCCAGCGAAGGCTGGCATCCCGGCGAGTGCAATGCGCCGGTGTTCTTCACCCGCTGGGGTCCCAGCCTTCGCTGGGACGACGGATCAGAGCGCCATCAGCTCTTCGAGCGCGCCGCAGTCGCGGGGGGTCACGAACAGGAACAGCATGGCCCGGTCCGGGTTCCGGCTCGCCCAGCCCGCTTCGGGATCGGCGGGCGTGCCGAAATTCGCAGCCGCGGCGGCGATGAGGCTGTCATTACCCGCAAAGGCGGTGGCCGTCCGAGCGTCGAACATGAAGTTTCTGCCTCTTGAAAGGGATGAACTCCTCTCTCACAAAAGCCCCCGCCCGGCCATCGGCATTGTGCCGCAACCGTTGTGCATATATTCCCATACCCATGGCCGATTTCGACTGGAACGACCTCCGCGCCTTTCTCGCCGTCGCCCGCAGCGGCCGACTCACCGCCGCCGCGGCCCGGCTCGGGGTCGATCATTCGACCCTGTCGCGCAGGATCGGCGCGCTCGAGCATGCGCTTCGAAGCAAGCTCTTCGAGAGAAGCCCGTCGGGCTACACCCTCACCGACCAAGGCCGCCGGCTGATGCCGATCGGCGAGGAAATGGAGCGGCTCGCGATCGGCGCCGGCGAGTCGGTCGGCGGAAGCTCGACCTCGGTCGAAGGGATCGTCAGAATCGGCTCGCCGGAAGGCTTCGGAAGCTATTTCCTCGCGCCGCGGATCGCCGGGCTGAAGGCGCTTCATCCGCGCCTGACCATCCAGCTCGTCGCCGCCCCGGCGGTGTTCAGCCTCGCCCGGCGCGACGCCGACATCGTCGTCTCGGTCAGCCGACCGCCGGCGGGACGGCTCAACGTCGCGCGGCTGATCGACTACGATCTCGGCCTCTACGCCGCGCCCACATACCTGCGTGAAGCTCCGGAGATCGCCTCCTCCGAGGACCTCTTCCGGCACCGCTTCGTCAGTTACATCGGCGAATTGCTCCATTTCCCGGAGCTCGATTTCCTCCAGCACGTCGCGCCCGGCGGGACGACGTCGGTGGAGAGCAGCAATCTGGTGGCGCAGCTGCGGGCCACTTTGGCCGGCGCCGGGCTGTGCGTGCTTCCCGCCTTCCTCGCCGAGGAAGAGGAGGGCCTGGTCCGGGTGCTTCCCGGGGAGGTCAGCCTGACCCGCTCGCTGTGGCTGACCGTCCACCAGGATCTGGCCGAGCTGGCGAGGGTGCGGGCGGCGGTGCGGTTCATCAAGGACGAGGTCGAGAAAGCGCGGGGGCTGTTCAAATTATGATCCTCCCCAGACGAAGCCTGGTGGAGGGGTGTCGCCGACAGCGGATGCTCCCCCTTCCCGCGCTCCGCGTCGGGAGGACGATCACGCGGCATCGTGGAAGATGAGGCCGAGGGTGAAGCGCTCGCCCGAGCGGATCGTGCTGACGCCGTGCTTCATCCTGGTGCGATAGAATCCCCGGCTCCCTCGCACCGGCCGCTCGCTCACCGCGAAGACCACCGCGTCGCCCCGCCGCAGAGGCGCCACCGTCGCCCGCGACTGGCGACGGGGCCGCTGCTCGGCGAGGAGGAATTCGCCGCCGGTGAAATCCTCGCCCGGCCGCGAGAGCAGGATGGCGACCTGCAGCGGAAAGGTCTCGGCTCCGTAGAGATCCTGGTGGAGGCAATTATAGTCGCCGGGCCCGTAGCGCAGGAGGAGCGGAGTCGGCCGCACCTGGCCGGCGGCGCGACAGCGGGTGAGATACTCCTCGTGGGCGGCGGGATAGAGGCCGGACCTGCCCAGCGCCCGCTGCCAGCGGTTGGCGACCTCGGCGAGCGGCGGGTAGAGCGCGGCCCGGAGTCGGGCGACGGGCTCCGGCAGCTCGTAGCCGAAATACCGATATTCGCCGCGGCCGAAGCCGTGCCGGGCCATCACCACCCGGCTCCGGAAGCGGCCCTCGTCCCGCCACAGGCCGGCCGCCTCGCGACAGGCCTCTGCGTCGAGCAGCTCGGGGAGAAGCGACCAGCCTTGCTCGTCGAGCTCGGCGCCGGTGGTGCGCCAGTCCAGGTCTGCCAAATCCATGGCGCCTCCTGACAGGCGCCCGCCCGGCCGGCACTCCGCGCCTTGCGGTCAATCTCCGTCGTGCGGCCGCGATCACCCTGACGGCTTGCCAAGCACCGGGTTCGTCCCGGATAGTGACGCCATGACGTCCGGGCTCCAGGGCTGATCGATGGAGGTGCTGCTCGCCCTGATGATCGCGCTCGCCTCCGCCTTCTCCGCCCCGCAAGCCCAGCGCGACGAGGGGGTGCCGATCGCGATCGCCGACCGGAGCGACCCCACCACCGGCCTGCCGCGCGTCGTCGGCGATCCGGGCCGGCCGCTCGTCATTCTCGACGCGGGGCACGGCGGCCACGATCCGGGGGCGGTTTCGCCGTTCGGGGCGCGGCGCGAGAAGGACGTGACTCTCGCCATCGCCACCGCGATCCGCGACGCGCTCGCCGCTTCGGGCCGGGTGCGGGTGGCGATGACCCGCGAGGACGATCGCTATCTGGTGCTCAAGGACCGCTATGAGATCGCCCGCAAGATGCGCGCCGCCCTGTTCATCTCGATCCATGCCGATGCGGCGCCCGCCAACGACGGCGCCCGCGGGGCGACCATCTACACCTTGTCGGAGGTCGCCTCGGACCGCGAGGCGGCGCTTCTCGCCGAGCAGCAGAACCAGTCCGACCGACTCGCCGGCTCCGCGCTCAGCGGCGATTCGAGCGTCGACCGGATCCTGATCGATCTCACCCAGCGCGAGAGCATGACCGTTTCGGCGGAGTTCGCGGCTTTGCTCAAGCGCGAGGCCTCGGCCTATTTCCCCTTCCGCCCGGAATATCACCGCTTCGCGTCGCTGGTGGTTCTGAAGGCTCCCGACGTGCCCTCGATCCTGTTCGAGACGGGCTACCTGACCAACGCCACCGACACCGCCTATATCGGCTCCGCCGAGGGCCGCCAGCAGATCGCGCTGGGCATGAAGAGCGCGATCGAGACCCATTTCGCTCGGAAGCTGGTGAGGGTGGCGGCGCGCTAGTCCCTCGCCGCCAGGGCGGCGTCCATCCGCTCGCGCAGCATCTCCTCCATCCGCGACTGCCAGCCCGGCCCGGTGGAGCGCAGCCACCAGAGTAGGTCCGGCGAAAGTCGAACGGAGACGAGCTCCTTGCGGGTCCCCTCCGGCAGGGGGGGCCTGCCGCGATTGGTCAGAGTGCCGGTCCCCTCCCGGATCACCTTTCCGCCGCGAGTGAACGCGGCACGCTCGAAGAAGGTGTCGTCAAGCTCGATGATATCGTCATCGAGATCGGCCTGAAAATCGGCCGTCTCCTCACGCACCTTCCCTCCACTTGAAATATTTTTCTTGTTCACGCGCCCTCGCCTTCCACATAGTTATGGCCCGTACGACGTTGTCCCCCCGATCGGTCCAGACGCAGACGACGATGTCGCTGCCCAGGGGGCCAACGGAAATCCATCGATCCTCACCATAATCGAACCGGTCATCGGCTTCCGTAAGGCAATCACCGCCGATCAATTCACCCACGGTCGCTAGATCGAGGCCCCGTCGGCACAGAATGTCTTCCCGCTTCTCCGGGTCGAATTCGATTTTCACATAATTATTGTATATACGATAATGACGAAAAGTCAAGGCCGGAGGCGCTTCACCGCGCTTCGATCATCGGCTAGAGCTTGGCCAAATGTCCGCTGACGCCGCCCCGACCCGCCTCACCCTCCATCGCGACGCCGGAAGCCGTTTCGGGGGCTTCGTGCGGCGCGCCTGGGGACGCCGATGGGTCCGGATCCTAGCCTATCTGGCGGCGATCCCGGTCGTCCTCTATTTCCTGCTCTGGCTGGTGTTCGCCCGCAACCTGCCGTCGGCGGAGACCCTGCTCACCTACCAGCCGCCGCTCCCGACCAACGTTCGCGGCATCGACGGCGAGCCGGTGCAGACCTTCGCCCGCGAGCGCCGGGTGGAACTCTCCTACGACGAATTCCCCCAGCAATTGGTCGACGCCTTCACCTCGGCCGAGGACAAGACCTTCTTCACCCATGGCGGGATCGACTATCCCGGCCTGGTCGGCGCCGTCGGCGACTATATCTCCAAGGTCGGCAGCGGCGCCCGCGCCC
>JBEVDE010000260.1:0-10138 GCA_040514175.1 Allosphingosinicella sp.
ATTCTCATGCTCGCGGCGCGAGGGGAGCTTGCCGTCGGTGAGCAACGCCTCGAGCGCGACCCGGCCGCGCGCGACCCGGCTCTTGATCGTGCCCACGGCGCAGCCGCAAATCTCGGCCGCTTCCTCATAAGCAAAGCCGCCGGCGCCGACCAGGATCAGGGCCTCGCGCTGCGGCTGCGGCAGATGGAGCAGGGCGCGCTGCATGTCGGTCAGCTCGACATGGCGGTCCTGGCTGGCCGGCGCGGCAAGCATCTTCGACGCGGTGATCTCGTCCCACTCGCCCTTGAAGCGCGCCCGGCGCATCTGGCTGAGGAACAGATTCCTGAGGATGATGAAGGTCCAGGCCCGCATGTTGGTGCCGGCCTGGAAGCGCTTGCGCGCCGCCCAGGCCTTGAGCAAAGTCTCCTGGACGAGATCGTCGGCGAGATCGCGGCTGCCCGAGAGTGAGCGGCCGAAGGCGCGCAGATGCGGGATGACCTGCGCCAGCTGGTCCTTGAACTCGTCGTCCGGCAACGGGACCGGCTCGAAGCGCGGCGTCTCGTTGTCGTCCTCGTCCGATTCCGGCTGCTGTACCAAGCTGCCCCCGTTATACGCCGTACTGATTTCGCTCATGCGGTGCGGACGGGCCGGAGCCCCCCTCTCTCGTGCCAAGGATGTAGGCCCCTACCGCCAGAGAAACAACAAGAGCGCGAAAAGGATAAGCACAAGTCCGAGTGAAATCGGCAAGATGTACCGAGTCATGTGCGGGGTGGACCCCGCACGCGCGCTCGTCGTGTCGATATGTTGTTCGCGCTCGTCCATGGTCCCTCGGTTCCGCTCGTTATGAGGGCGCAACGCCCGCTGCCCGAGCGGGTTCCGTTCGCCCGCTCAGGCCGGCAGGGTCGCGCTGTCGAAGAACAGCGCCTGGGCGATGGCGGCCTTCACCGTCGAGCGCTGGAACGGCTTGGTGATGAGGAAGGTCGGCTCGGGCCGCTCCCCGGTCAGAAGCCGCTCGGGGAAAGCGGTGATGAAGATGACCGGCACCTGGAATTCCTGGAGGATGTCCTTGACCGCGTCGATGCCCGAGCTGTCGTCGGCGAGCTGGATGTCGGCGAGCACCAGGCCGGGACGCCGGGCCATCGCCTGGGCCACCGCCTCGTCGCGGGTGACGGCGACGCCGGTGACCGTGTGGCCGAGGTCGCGGACGATCGTCTCGATGTCCATGGCGATGATCGGCTCGTCCTCGATGATCAGCACTTCCGCGCGGGTCTGCCGCTCGATCTCGGCGAGCGCCTCGGATACGAGCCGCTCGACGTCGTCCGCCGAAGCGCCGATCAGATAGCCTGCATCCTCGGGCGTGAAGCCTTCCATCGCGGTGAGAAGAAGCGCCTGGCGCGACAGGGGCGTGATGCGGGCGAGACGCGCCTTGGCGATGTCGGCGGGGTTGTCGCTGTCGAGCCCCTCGGGATCGTCCTCGATATTGGCCGAGGACCAGATGGCGTGGAAGGTCCGGTAGAGGCCGAGCCGCGGATCGACGTCGCGAGGGAATTCGTTCGGGGCGGCGACGATCGCCTCCAGCGTCGCCTTGACGAAAGCGTCGCCATGGCCCTGGGTGCCGGTGAGCGCGCGCGCGTAGCGCCTCAGGAAAGGAAGATGCGGCGCGAGATCCTGACCAAGCGACATGTTCGTTGCGACTCCTGTTCGTTCCGGGTCCTATTGAGGTTGCGCCCGCGCATTGCAACCGCCTTCCGGCGTGTGCGGCCGTTGCGAAAGGGAGAGAGAATCGGCCCGGCCCGCTCCTCACGCGGCGTTGGAACCAATCAGCGAGTTTTTTGTTTCCACGGCGACTGCGGGCCATTATCTGGCCGCGGGGTGGGTCCTGTGCATTCGGTCGACTTGATCGGCGGCCGTGGCGGACGCCGGTTGCAATGAGCGGGCGCGCCAAATGGCGTCGCGAGGGGTAGACGATTTGAGCTTCGAGAACGAGAGCGATCGCCGGCGCAGAGCCGATCCCACCCCTCCGGCCGACAGTGAAGACATGCCCAGAAGCCGGAAGAAGCGCGGCCCGAATGCCGAGATCGGCCAGGCGCTGCGCAAGGCTTATAGCGACGCGGTGGACGAGACCATCCCTCCCGAAATGCTCGATCTGCTGGGCAGGCTGGGCTAGGATTTCTATTCCCTCCCGGAGGCGCCGCTCAGCGGTATCGGAACGGCGTGGCGACTGAAGCGAAAAACTGGCTGGCATCCCGCTTCGCCCGGCTCTCGACCGGGCTCAAGATGGCGCTCATTTTCAGCGCGGCCCTGTTCCCGCTCGGCCTGGTCGCGATCCTCGTCTCGATCCAGAGCGCCGACGAGAAGAAGGCGGACCGCAGGGACGAGACCCTTTCCCGGCTCGAGCTCAAGGCGCAGCGGCTGAATTCCTCCTTCTCGCGAAGCGTTCTCACCATCAACACCGCGAGCGTCGCCATCTCGCTGACGCCGGAGGGATCCGGGGTCTGCGAGACGACCCTGAAGCAGCTCGAGCAGGGCCCGGTGCCCGTGCGCTACGCCCTGTACGCCCGCGACGGAGTCCTGCGATGCGCCAGCGCCGGCTTCGTGCCGTCGGCCGCCGCCGCCCGCGCCCGCCGGTCCGGAACGATCGCCCGGATGCGCGACGACGGCTCGGCCCTCAGCCTCTTCGTCTTCGGCGACGGCGGCCAGCTCGAGGGGATCGCCGAATATAGCCGCCAGACGCTGAGTGACCTGACCTACATTCCGGGCACCAGCCGCGACTTCAATCTCGATCTCGCCGAGGGCCCGCGGCGGATGGTGCTCCGCTCCGAATTCAAGGGCGGCGCCTGGCGGCAGCGGGTGGAGGGCACCGAATCGGTGGCCGGGGACCAGCTTCGCCTGACCATCCTCCTGTCGGCGGTGCCGCTCACCTTGGCCGACGTGCTTCTCATCCTGCTTCCGGTGCTGATGTGGGTCTTCGCGACCGCGATCGGCTGGCTGATCCTCAACCGCCTCCTGCTTCGCCCGCTGGCCCGAATGGAGCGCGCCGTCGCCGCCTACCGGCCCGGCGACCGCGAGCTCGCCCTCCCTCGCGTCGCCACCCCGGCGCGGGAGATAAGGGATCTGGGCGAAGCCTTCGACCGGGCGGTCCGAACCCTCGCCCACCACGAGGCCGAGCTCGAAGCGGCGGTCGAGCGCCAGACCAAGCTGGTTCGCGAGGTCCACCACCGGGTTAAGAACAACCTCCAGGTCGTCGCCTCCTTGCTCAACATCCACTCGCGCGGCTCGCCGAACGAAGAGGTCGCCGCCGCCTACGCCTCGATCCAGCGGCGGGTCGACGCGCTCGCCGTCGTCCACCGCAACCATTTCGCCGAGCTCGAGGAGAATCGCGGGGTCGCCCTGAAGCCGCTCATCTCCGAGCTGGCCGCCAATCTGCGCGCCACCGCCCCTGCTTCGGCGCTTGGGATGAGCATCCGCCTCGGCCTCGAGCCTTATTACGTCACTCAGGACGTCGCGGTCTCGGTCGCCTTCCTGATCACCGAGATCGCCGAATATGCGATGCTGTGCGGCGCCGGGGCGGTCAGCATCGCCCTCACCGGCGAAGGGGCGAAGCCCGGCACCGCCCAGCTCGCCATCGAATCGGACAGCCTTCGTCCCGGCGCCACGGGCGAGACCGTCCTGACCGAGCGGTTCGAGCGGATCGTCACCGGCCTGTCCCGCCAGCTCCGCTCCACCATCGAGCGCGACCTCGAGGCCGGACGCTATACCCTGGCGGTCTCGGTGGTGGACAAAGCGGAGCGTTAATTCCTCGCCATGCGAAGCAGGGCGGGGATCAAACGCTCCGATCGTCCCGATTCTTCACATCGTCGGAATAATCCGGCCTCGCCGCGCTCTCGTCTTTGGCGCGCGCCAGATCCCCGGCGTCCTGCCCCGCCTCGAGCGCGCTCTCGACCTTCGGCTTCTCGTCGCGATGGACTCCGTCAATGTCGCTGTGCGGCGTGGATTTCGGCGGCTTGTTCACGATGAGGCTCCTTTTCGCCCTCTGAACCGGCGGCGCCGGGGGCGGGTTTCGAAAAATTTGCAGGGGATGCGATTTTTTTGCGGATCGGCGGGAACCGCTCCGGGCCTGCGTCGTTGTGCAGTTCGGATAGTGACCTTTTGCCCCCCCGCTCTCGCTATCCACGACATGAGCCCGGACGCGCCAACCTCCCCCCCCCCGGTGGCGCCTCCGGGCTCAAATTTTGTCCGCATCCCCTCTCCGTAACTCGCGCCGGCACCTCCGCCCGACGGATTCCGGCGTTCGCCGGGACGACGGATGAGGAACCATAAACCGGCCCCCGCATTTCCCTTCTACCTTGCGACGCCAGGCGATTCGCCCGTGCCGCATTCCAGGAGACGGAACATGCGTAAGCTTATCACCCTCGCCTTCATCGCCACCGGCCTGGCTCTCAGCGCCTGCAACACGGTTCACGGCGCCGCGAACGACGTCGAGTCGACCACCGATTGCGCCGACGGCAAGCCCGGCAATTGCTGAGCCGCCGCTTTTTCGGAGAAAGGCCGCCTCCGGGCGGCCTTTTTTTTACGCTTCCGGCGCCGCCGTGAAATCGACGACGGTGAAGCCGCCTGCGGGGGCCGGCTCCGGGAGGGTCAGCCTGTAGCGGAAGTCGCCGATGCGCTCGAGCAGACCCGCGGCGTCGCGCGCCGGATCGTCCCCGTAAGCGGCCGCGGTCCGCTTGCCCGCGGGCACCGCCGCGCCGAGGAAGACGAGCCGCTCGCCGCCCTTCAGCTCCCACAAATAGCCGCCCAGGCGCAGGCCGCGAAGCTCCGTGGCGAGGCTGAGCTGCCCCGCCTCGACTCCGATATAGCAATAGCCCTCGGGTGAAGCGGCCCACCGCCGGCCGGCGGGCCGGACGTAGCGGCAGCGATAGGTCCCGGGCGCCGGCGCCGCGCGCGCGAGATGCTCCGCCGGGGCCAGCAGGACCCCTTCCGCCGAGATCCGGCGGCCAAGCCCCGCCGCCCGTCCGGCCGCCAGCGCCCGCTCCCAGCGGCCGTCCAGACCGTCGATCAGCGCCGAGTCGCGGGGCGAAGCGATAGCCCGCCACGCCTCGGCCTCCTCGACGAGGACCGCGGGGGGCGGGGAGGCCGAGCCCGGCGGCGGCACTTTCTGGCACGCCGCCGACGCCGCGAGCAGGGCCATGGAACAGACAAGACGCAGTCGCCGCATGGCGAAACCCTCCCCAAATTTCTTCGAACGCCACGCCTACGAAAACCCGCTTGCTTCGCCGCGTTTCAGCCGCTCCGCCGCGCCGAGGCGATGGGCACCACGCCCTCGCCGTCCGCCTCGACCAGCCACGGCGCCAGCTCCCAGCCTTCCATCGCCCGGGCGATGAAATAGCCCTGGGCATGGTCGCAGCCGAGATCGGCGAGCAGCGCCAGGGTCTCCGCATCCTCCACCCCTTCCGCCGTCGCGGTGAGGCCGAGGCCGTGGGCAAGGTCGATCACCGCCGCGACGATCAGCCGCGACTCGCGCGAGCGCACGGCCTCGCTGACGAAGCATTGATCGACCTTCAGCTCGTTATAGGGCAGCTGCCGAAGCTGGAGCAGCGAGGAATAACCCGTGCCGAAATCGTCGAGCGCGAGGCTCATGCCCTTGAGCCGGAACCGGGTCAGGGTGTCGAGCAGCCGCACCAGATGCTGGGTCGCCCCCTCGGTCACCTCGATGGTGAGGGCGCCCGCCGGAACGCCCTCGGTCTGGCAGAGCCGGTGGAGATAATCGGGGAAATAGACGTCGCGTAGGCTCAGCGCCGAGACGTTGAAGGCGATATTGGTGCGAAGCCCCTGCTCGCTCCAGGTCACCCATTGCTTGAGCCCGCGCCTCAGCACCCAGTCGGTCAACTCGTCGATCAGGCCGAAGCGCTCGGCGAGCGGAACGAAGGTCGAAGGCTCGATCAGGCCGAGCGTCCGGTGCGGCCAGCGCGCCAGCGCCTCCACCCCGACCAGCCGGTTGTCCGCGACCGACACCTTGGGCTGGTAGAGCAGGGACAGCTCGTCCCGCTCGACCGCCAGGTGAAGCTCGGTGAGGAGCTCGGCCTCAGAAACCGATGCAGACCGCATCCTGAGCCTCCCGTCCCTGCATCGCGTCCATCAGCTGCTGGAGCCGCACCGGCTTCTGCAGCGGCCCGGTCATGCGGAGGCCGAGCGCGGTGCCGAGCCGCATCGCCGCCTCGAGCACGCGCTCGTCGAAGCCGCTGATCGGAAGCACCAGGGCCCGGCATTTCTCCTCGGCGAGGAAGCGCAGCAACTCGACTCCGTCGCTTCGCGGCAAGGCGAGGTCGAGCACGACGACGTCGGGGTCGCAGGTCTGATACTGGCTCCGGAAGCTCTCGGCGGTGACGGTGATGATCGCCTCATAGCCGCATTCCTCGGCGGCGTGGGCGATGAACCGGGCGACCGAAAGCTCGTCGTCGATCAGAAGCAGCCGGCGGCGCGCGCCGGGCTTGCGGAGCAGCGGTCGGACCGTAGGCCCGGGGAGAAGCGGGTCAGTCATGGCGAAGGCGCGGGCCCATGCGCAGCCCGTCGACCCCGGACCGGTAGAAGCGGCGTTTCCAGAGGCTGAATTCCTCGATGCTGAGCTCGTAGCGCCTCAGCGCCTCGCCAAGCTTGAGCTTTCCGCCCAGCACCGCTTCGACGACCTGAGCCTTGCGGCGGGCGACCCAGCGGCGGGTGCCGGCGGGCGGGAGGTCGGGGGTGGGGGCGGCGCGAGCGGCCGGGCGGGTAGAGTTGCGGCGATCGGCCATTACGGCCTCCTTGTGCTTTCGCCCCGCTCCACGGCGACTCAGCGCCCGAAAAGGTTAAGAAAGTCTAAAGAAAGCCGGTTTACGAAAGATTACGCCGCCGAGGCGTTGGCGAGGTGCGATGAGCTTCCGTCGCCCCAGCGAAGGCTGGGGTCCCAGTGAGTGAAGACCGCCGGGCCTTTCACCCGCCGGGATCCCAGCCTTTGCTGGGATGACGAGGCTACACAGGCGGCGCGATCGCCGCCTCCTTCGCCCGTTTGCGCTCGGTGAACCAGATCGCGACCAGCGACAATTCGTAGAGGAGGATGAGCGGGATCGCGAGCAGGAACTGGGAGACGATGTCCGGCGGAGTCGCGATCGCCGCGATGACGAAAGCGACGAGGATCGCGTAGCGCCGGCCGCCCTTGAGCTGCTGGCGGGTCACCAGCCCCGCACGCTCCATCAGCATCAGCAGGATCGGCAGCAGGAAGGCGATTCCGAAGGCGAGGATGAAGTGCATGACGAAGGAGAGATATTCCCCCATCGCCGGCAGCGCTTCCTGCTGGATGCCCGGGATCTGGCCCTGGTAGCCGAGGAAGAATTTGATCGCGAGCGGCATCACCACATAATAAGCGAGCGCCCCGCCGGCGACGAACAGCACCGGAGTCGCGATCAGGAACGGCAGGAAGGCCCGCTTCTCCTTGGTATAGAGCCCGGGCGCGACGAACGCCCAGATCTGGATGGCGATGATCGGGAAGGCGAGGAAGAAGGCGGCGAACAGGGCGACCCGAACCTCGGTGAAGAAGGCCTCGTAGAGCTTGGTATAGACCAGCCGCCCCTGGCCCGTTCCGAAGCCGGCGATCAGCGGCTGGACGAGGAAGGCGAAGATCTTGCCGGCATAATAGAAGCTGATCGCGAAGGCGATTCCGAGCGCCAGGAACGACCAGATCAGCCGCCGTCTGAGCTCGATTAGATGCTCCATCAGCGGAGCCCGGCTCTCGTCGATCTCGCTCACGGCAGCGGCCCGCCGGCCGGCGAGGCGGGATTCTGAGCCTCCGGTTCAGGCGCCGGCGCTTCCGGCGGCGGCGCTTCGGCCGGGGGCGGCAGCTCGGCCGGCGCCGCCAGCGCGCTTGGGTCCACGAGCGGCTCGGCGAACGGATGCTCGGCGAGGATCCGCGCATTTTCCTCGCGCCATTTCTTCTCCATCTCCTCGAGCGCGGCTTCGCGCAGCATCGTGTCGTTTCCGGAGCGGAAATGGCGCGCCAGGCCGCGCGCGCGGCCGACCCACTGGCCGACGGTGCGCATCACCCGCGGCAGGTCCTTGGGCCCGATCACCACTAGGGCGACGATGGCGATGACGAGCAGCTCGGTATAGCCGATGTCGAACATCAGGCGCGCCCTTCGCGCGAGGTCCCGGTTCCCGTCCTAAGGCTCGCGGCGATCGACGGGCGCGGCGTCGTGGATTCGCTCGGCGGGCGCGTCGACGGTCTTAGCCTCGGTGATCCGCGGCGGCTCCGCGGTCCGGGCGGCGGCGGCTTCTTCATCCTCGCTCATGCCCTTCTTGAAGCTCTTCAGGCCCTTGGCGACGTCGCCCATCATCTCGGAGAAGCGGCCTTTGCCGAACAAAAGCAGGATGATCACGCCTACCACCAGCCAGTGCCAAATGCTCAACCCGCCCATGATCCGTCTCCAATGCCGTTGAGGCGTACCTAGTCCCCCTGCGCCGCACTTTCCACCCCGTCGTCCCGGCGCGGGCGGGAATGAGGCCGCGCGGATCCGGTCAGGCCTCCGCTTCCTCTTCGTCGTCCAGCCCCGCCAGCCCGAGCTGCTCCATCGCCGCGTCGATCGGGTCGAGCAGCCCCGCCGCCTTGAGGTCGTCGAGGCCGGGCAGGTCGCGCCGGCTCTCGAGCCCGAAATGGGCGAGGAAGGCGGGCGTGGTGGCGTAGATGAGCGGTCGGCCGGGCGCCTCGCGCCGCCCCGCCGGCCGCACCCAGCCCGCTTCCATCAGCACGTCCAATGTGCCCTTGGAGATCTGGACGCCCCGTATCGCCTCGATCTCGGCGCGGCTGACCGGCTCGTGATAGGCGATGATGGCGAGGGTCTCGACCGCGGCGCGCGACAGCTTGCGGGTCTCGTCGCGCTCGCGCCTGAGGATGAAGGCGAGATCGGGCGCGGTCTGGAAATGCCAGCGCCGGCCGCGCTCGACCAGCTCGATCCCGCGGCCGTCATAATGGCGGGCGAGCTCGGCCAGCGCCGTGGCGACGTCGACCTCCGGCCCGACATGGGCGGCGACATCCTCCGCGCTCATCGGCTCCTCCGCCGCGAACAGCACCGCCTCGACGGCGCGCAGGCTGTCGTCCATCCCGATCATGCCGCCCCCGTAATTCGGTGTCTGACACCGATTTTCATTCAGCCCTCCGAAACTCGGTGTCTGACACCGAATTAATTATGCCGCGCGGATGAAGAGGGGCTCGAACGCCCCTTTCTGGTCGAGCTCGACCCGGCCCTTGCGGGCCAGCTCAAGCGCGGCGACGAAGCTCGAGGCGAGCGCGGACTTGCGGAACTCGCCGTCCTGGGTGTCGGGAAGGAAAGCCTCGATCCGGGTCCATTCGAGCCTCGTCCCGAGCATCCGCTCGACCCGGGCCAGCGCCTCCTCGAGGGTCATCACCGGCCGCCGGGCGACGATGTGGAACGCCGGCTCGCTTCGCGCCCTGACCGAGCCGTAGGCGGCGATGATGTCGTAAAGCTCCGCCTGCCAGAGCGACTTGCGGATCACCCGAAGCCCCTCGGGCGCGCCGCGCCGGAAGACGTCGCGGCCGAGCCGGTCGCGGCCGAGCAGCCGGGCCCCGGCCTCGCGCATCGCAGAGAGCCGCTGGAGCCTCAGCTGGAGCCGCATCGCCAGCTCCTCGGGGCTCGGATCGGCTTCCTGGTCGCGCGGCAGCAGAAGGCAGGATTTGAGATAGGCGAGCCACGCCGCCATCACCAGATAATCGGCGGCGATCTCGAGCTTCAGCTTTTTGGCGTCGGCGATGAAGGCGAGATATTGCTCGACCAGGGCGAGGATCGAGATTTTCGCCAGGTCGACCTTCTGCGAGCGCGCCAGGGTCAAAAGCAGGTCGAGCGGCCCTTCCCAGCCGTCGAGATCGAGCGTCAGCCGGTCCGCCTCGCGCACCGGCGCCGGCGCATCGAACTCGTCGAAGGATTCATCCCCGTCCATCGCGATCAGATTAGAAGCTCGGGCGGCCGAAGCGAAGGGGGATGCGCCCATTTATGCACAGCAATTTTTGACCCTTGCCGAGCCGCTGGCGAATGATACAAAGTATCCAGAACAAAGTCGGGAGAAGCCATGCGTACCCCTCTGCCGCTCGCCGCCGGACTTGCCGCTCTCTCCCTCG
>JBEVDE010000293.1:0-3805 GCA_040514175.1 Allosphingosinicella sp.
AGGAAAGGAACGGGAGAGGGACCGGCCCTCTCCCTCGCAACCTCAGGCCTCGGCGAGCGCCGCTTCGGCCGGCGGAGCGTCCATCGCGCCGATATCCTCGCCGCGCGCCTGGGCGCCGCCCGATTTGCCGGCCAAAGCCGAGTCGGCGATGGCGTCGCAATAGAGGCGGATGGCGCGGCTGGCGTCGTCATTGCCCGGGACCGGGAAGGCGATGCCCTGCGGGCTGACGTTGGAATCGAGGATGGCGACGACCGGGATTCCGAGCACGTTCGCTTCCTTGATCGCCAGCTCTTCCTTGTTGGCGTCGATCACGAAGATGACGTCGGGAAGGCCGCCCATCTCGCGGATTCCGCCGAGGCTCAATTCGAGCTTGTCGCGCTCGCGGGTGAGCTGGAGCACCTCCTTCTTGGTCAGGCCGGCGGTGTCGCCGGAGAGCTGCTCCTCGAGGCTCTTGAAGCGCTTGATCGAGTTGGAGATGGTCTTCCAGTTGGTGAGCATCCCGCCCAGCCAGCGATGGTTGACGAAATGCTGGCCGGAACGGCGGGCGGCTTCCGCGATCGGGTCCTGCGCCTGGCGCTTGGTGCCGACGAACAGCACCTTGCCGCCGGCGGCGACCGACTGGCGAACGAAGTCGAGCGCGCGGGCGAAGAGCGGCACCGTCTGCGAGAGATCGATGATATGGACCCCGTTCCTGTCGCCGAAGATGTACGGCTTCATCTTGGGGTTCCAGCGGTGGGTCTGGTGGCCGAAATGCGCTCCGGCCTCGAGCAATTGCTGCATGGTGACGTCGGTGGACGCCATGGTCTTTCTCCTTCCGGTTATGCCTCTGCAGGGCCGAGAGACCCGCCTGCGCTGAAAGCTTCGGCGGGCACCGGTATGATGGCCCTGCATGTGGGATGGCGCGCCTTTAGCGGCGGAGCCGGGCGAAATCAAGCTGGTGCCGGGCTGGCGGCGGCGGCCGGGGGCGATTAGAGGGTAAGCCCAGCAAGAGACGGAGCCGATTCATGTCCCGCCAGCCCACCTACCCCAAAGACGCCGCCGTGGGCGACGAGGCCGCCGCCGGCAAGGAAGCCGGGAACGGCGCGGCGGGAGCGGTGCCGGAGGGCTCGAAGCGCACCAAGCATCTCGTCACCGGCGCCGCGATCGGCATCGGCTCGGCCGCGATCGTCGCCGCCTTGCTCTACGCCAAGAAGCGCAAAAGCGACCGCTGAGCCCGCATCTTCATCCCGCTTTCGCGGGAATTACGTATAATCAATAGCTTAACCTCGGCTGTCAGCCAGGTTCAGGCGGGGCTCAAAGGACTCGGGCTAAACCCTCCTTCAGTTGAACAAGGAGTGTTTCCAATGCGTACCCTCGTCCTCGCCCTTTCCGCCGCCACCCTGACGGTCCCGGCGGTCGCGTTGCCGACCACCCCGGCCGTCGCCCAGTCGGCGAGCTATCACGGCAAGACCTGGCGCGGCTCCGACGGCCGCATCTATTGCCGCAAGTCCAACGGCACCACCGGCCTCATCGTCGGCGGCGCGGCGGGCGCCCTGGCCGGACGCGCGCTCGACGGCGGCCGGAGCCGCACCACCGGCACCGTGCTCGGCGCCGCGGTCGGCGCCCTGCTCGGCCGCCACGTCCAGCGCAACGTCGTCAGCAATCGTCGCTGCCGCTAGGCCATAAATCCTCCCCGGCCTTTGCCGGGGAGGGGGACCATGCGAAGCATGGTGGAGGGGCTCTTCCAGCCTCCGAACAACCCCTCCACCGCGCTTCGCGCGGTCCCCCTCCCCGCGAAATCGCGCGGAGGAATCAAGAAACACCGCCCCGGCTCGAGCCGGGGCGATTTGCTTTGGGGCGATCCGCCGCCCGTGATATGATCGCCGCTTGCTGGTGGAGGGAGCGCGAGATGAGCAGGAATGCGCGACTGACGCTGCTGACGGCAGCTCTTCTGGCCGGCGCGACGGCGCTGGCGGCGAATCCGGGCGGCTCGGGCGACAGCGCGCCGAGCATGAGCGCTCCGGACTATGATCCGGCCGCGGAATATCGCAACGGCATCGAGGCCCTGCAGGCGCAACGCTATCAGGAGGCGAAAAGGGCGTTCGACAAGGTGCTCAAGGTCGCGCCCGGCGACGCCAACACCAATTATCTCGCCGGCCTCGCCTCCGCCGGGCTCAACGACCTCAAATCCTCGCGCAAATATTACGAGCGGGCGCTTCGCGCCGACAAGGACATGATCCTGGTCCGGCGCGAGCTCGGCCTCACCTACGCCAGGCTCGGCGAGAAGGAGAAAGCCGACGCCCAGCTTGCCGCCCTGAAGGCGATGCAGGACAAATGCGCCGGCGCCTGCGCCAAGGCGGCCGACCTCGGCGCCGCCGTCCAGGCGCTCACCGCCGCGCTCGCGGCCTCGCCCCAGGCCCGGCTCGAAATCCGCCCGAGCCTGCTCTTCGCCAGCGCCGCGGCCGGCGACCGCGCCTATCTCGACGCCGTCGCCCTGATCAACGAAGGCAAATACGAGGCGGCGATCGAGGCCCTAAACGCCGCCCGGGCGACGTTCGGGCCGCATCCGGACGTGCTCACCTATCTCGGCTACGCCAACCGCAAGCTCGGCCGCCACGATGACGCCGAGGCCTATTACCGGGCGGCGCTGGCGGCGGTTCCGGACCATCGCGGCGCGACCGAATATTATGGCGAGCTGATGGCCGAGCGCGGCGACCTCGAAGGCGCCGAGCGCATGCTCGCGAAGCTCGAGGGCAGCTGCGACTTCGGCTGCGCCGAGGCCGACGAGCTCAGGCGATGGATCAAGGCCGCGCGCTCGCGCGCTTCCTGAACGCCCTCCCCCTCGCCCTCCTGCTCGGCGCGGCCGCCGACGGCCCCAATGCGCCGATCCGCGAGGCGCGATGGCTGGCGCCGGGAAAGGTCCATTCGGGCCTCACCCGCGAACCGTCCGAATGTTTCGCAAGACCGGCCGATCCCGCCGAGCGGCGGCGGGCGGCGGTCGGCCGGGCCGTGTTCCGGACTCCGCTCCTGCTCGGCGGCCAGGCGGCGCGGGCAGGGCTGAGCTGCGCAAGCTGCCATCGCAACGGGCGGGGCAATCCCGATTTCCTCTTCCCCGGCCTTTCCGGCGCGCCCGGCACGGCCGACATCACCGCTTCGCTGATGAGCAGCCATCGCGGCGACGGCCGCTTCAATCCGAAGCCGATCCCGGACCTGAGCGGGCCGCGCGAAGTCCTGAAAATCTCGCCGGACCGGCGGGAGCGGGCGCTTGAAGCCTTCATCCGCGGCCTGATCGTCGAGGAGTTCGACGGGCCGGAGCCGGCGCCCGAGACAGTCGACGGCCTCGCCGCTTATGTGCGCGCGTTGCGGCCCGAGGCCTGCGCGCCCGGCGAACGGCGGGTCACCCTCGCCTCCCGGCTCGCTTTGGCCGGCGAAGCGGCCGAGCTCGCCGCCGCCCGCCAGGGGGAAACCCGCCGGCTCCTGCTTGCCGCGGCGCGCTCCCAGCTCGGGGCGATCGACGAGCGCTTCGCCTTGCCGGCCGGAGCGCCGGCGCGGGCCCTCCTTCGCCAGGCCGACGGCGAGCTTCGGGCGCTTCGCTCCGGCAAGAGCGACATGGCCGACTGGCGCCGCCAATGGCCGCGGTGGAAGCGCGCTCTGCTCCGGCTCGAGCGAGACTCGCTGTTCGATCCCGAACGCCTTCGCGTTGCGCTGGAGCGCTGAAACCCCTCTCCCGTCCTTCACGGGAGAGGGAGGGGCCCGCGAAGCGGGAGGGTGAGGGTCTGTAGCAATGAGTCAGTAAGACCCTCACCTCCCGCCGCTTCGCGGCGGG
>JBEVDE010000345.1:0-4294 GCA_040514175.1 Allosphingosinicella sp.
GGTCTTGCTGGCTCCAGTGTACAGACCCTCACCTCCCACCGCTTCGCGGCGGGCCCCTCCTCTCCCGCGAAAAGCGGGAGAGGGGTTTTCTAAGGCTGGCCGCCGCTCGCCTTCAGCAGGTTGGCGAATTCGCGGCGGGTGCGAGGGCCGTAGGTGGCAAACGAAGGGTCGGGCCGCTCAGCATAAGCGGCGCGGCCCTTCGCGACTGCGTCCGAAGCGGCTTCGGCGGCAAGCTTGCTCGCGTCGAGCCGGTAGGGCTTCGCCGCGTTGAGGCCGAAGACCTTGCGCCTCAGCTTCGGGGTAATCTCGGGATAGCCGTGGGCTTCGCGGAGGGCCTCCGAGATCTGGAAGGTGCGGAAGGCCTGGATCTGGTCCTGGGGCGAGCCGTACCAGATCGAATCCGTGCCCCACAGGACATTGTCCTCGCCGACATATTTGAACAATTTGCCGAGGAGGTGGGCGGCGCTGTCGGGATCGCGGGTCGAGACGAAGCGCCAGGTCGAGCCGAGCTCGGCATAGACGTTGGCGTTGCGCTTCACGCCGGCCTTGATGAGCGAGGTGATGAGGGCGTCGACCCCGTCGGTCCGCTTCGGATCGTAGGGCCCCTCCTTCTCGCCGGCGACATAGCCCGAATGGTAGATGAGGAAGTTCATGTCTGGGAAGCGCCGGGCGATCGGGCCGATGTCGCGGCAGGTCGAATGCTCGTAGCTTTTGGGGCCGAAGGGCAGGCCCTTGTGGATGGCGATGTTGCGGATGCCGAGCTTGCGCGCCTTTTCGACGAAGGCGATGCCGGCGTCGTCGGTCATCCAGAAGCCGGCGCCGCTCGGGCCCCATTGGGTGTAGGTCTTGAACGCGCTGACCCCGAAGCCGGCGAGCCGGTCCATGTCCTCGACGTCGCCGGGCTGGTTGGGATTGACGCGGCCGTGGAGCATCAGCCTTTTGCTCCCCTCCATCTTCTCGACGATCGCCCGGGTCGCCGCGGCCTCCTCGATGGTCAGAGGCTCGCCCTCGCGCGTCGAGGGGACGAAGGAGAGGACCATGAGATCGGTGTCGGAATCGAGGAAGACGTCCTTGATGAACTCCGACGGGCCGAGGCAGTGGAGATAGGAACGGTCGCCCGGCTTTTCGGAGAGCGCGCATTGCGCCTTCGCCATCTGCGAGAGCGGCCTCGCACCGGCGGGCACATTCTTCAGCCAGGCGCCGGTCGGGTTCACGAAATGGCCCTGGACGTCGAAGATCCATTCCGACTTGCCGAGCTCGGCGGCGGCGAGCTGGGGCTCCATCGCCGCTTCGGCGCTGAGGGCGAAGTAGCCGCCGGTGCGGCCGGCCGCGGCATGGGCCTCGTTATAGGCGAGCAGGGTCGCCGCGGCGCCGCACGAGGAGATGAGGAAGTCGCGCCGGCCCATGCCGAGGCGCCGCGACAGGCCGGCGGCGCGCTCCGAGGCGAGCGCCCGGGCGCGCCTCAGGCTGGAATCGAGCGGGATCGGGACGAACTCGCCGTTGGAGGTCGAATCGAGCTTGATCGGCAGCCGCCGGCCGTCGGGGTCGAGATCGTGGCCCATGTCCAGCTCCTCGAATTGGACAGAAGGATGTGTGTCCCCAAATCGGGCGCGGTGGCAAGCAATCCCCGTCAGCTGAGCAATCGCCGTCAAGCGAGTCTGTTGCGTCGCGTTTGTGTTCGTGATATGTTCTGGATCGGCTCTTTGATATCGCGAACGCTCACGACGCTTGGGTCGCAACGAGACCAGACTTGCTTGGAAACCCGGCGTAGCCGGCCGGGGTCCTCCAAAGCCAGTTTCCCGTCCACTTCGTCCACTTCGCCCGTTTCCGGACACCGCCCGAACATGTGGCACGCGTCCAAGTCGTCCACTTCGTCCGGATTCGGACATCGGATCGGCCCTGGTCCGCCTGCCTCCCACGCCCTGCAGGCAGGGGGTCAGACAACCCAATTTCGCATTAACAGCCGCTCTCGGTTGCCTTTCCGTCCCCGCGACTCGATCTAGGCGGCAATGACCCGCTGCCGAGTCCTCCTCCTCAACGCCGCTTTGGGGCCGCTCGATTACCGCGTCCCGGCGGGGATGGAGGTGGGCCCGGGCTCGATCGTGCTCGCTCCATTGGGGCCACGGCAGTTGACGGGGGTGGTGTGGGAGGAGGATCGCCTCGAGGCCGAGGCGGTCGGCGACAACCGCCTTCGGCCCCTCGTCCAGGCCTACGACCTGCCGCCGCTGGCCGAGTCGCTCCGGCGGCTGATCGAGTGGACCGCCGATTATTACCTCGCTCCGCTCGCTTCGGTGCTGCGCATGGCCCTGGCGTCGGCGAGCGCTCTCGACGGTGGAAGGACGGTCACCGAATATCGCGCCACCGGCTTCGTTCCGGAGCGGCTGACCGCTCAGCGCGCCCAGGCGCTGGAGCGGATCGGCGAGCGGCAGGGGCTGGTGCGCGAGCTGGCGACGGCGGCGGACGTCTCGGACGGGGTCATTCGCGGCTTGGTCAAGGCGGGGGCGATCGAGGCGGTCGAGGTGTCGGTCGACGACCCCTTTCCCCTTCCCGACCCCGATCATTCGCCGCCCGAGCTCGAGCCGGCGCAGGGCGCGGCGGCCCGGGTCTTCGTCGACGCGGTCCGGGCCGCCGAGTTCGCGCCCTTCCTGCTCGACGGAGTGACCGGATCGGGCAAGACCGAAGCCTATTTCGAGGCGGTGGCGGAGGCGCTCCGGCGGGGACGGCAGACCCTGGTGCTGCTTCCGGAGATCGCCCTCACCGAGCCCTTTCTCAAGCGCTTCGCGGCCCGCTTCGGCCATGAGCCGGTGGCCTGGCATTCGGGCCTGAGGCAGTCGCAGCGCCGCCGCGCCTGGCGGGCGATCGCGAGCGGCGACGCCAAGGTGGTGGTCGGCGCCCGCTCCTCGCTCTTCCTGCCCTATCCGAAGCTCGGCCTGATCGTCGTCGACGAGGCGCATGAGACCAGCTTCAAGCAGGAGGAGGGAGTCCCCTATCACGCCCGCGACGTCGCGGTGATGCGGGCGAAGCTGGAGCGGATCCCGATCGTCCTCGCCTCGGCGACCCCGGCGATCGAAAGCCGGCAGATGGCCGAGATCGGGGTCTATGAAGAGGTCAGGCTGCCCGAGCGCTACGGGGTCGCCGAGCTGCCCGAGATCGAGGCGCTCGACCTCACCGCCGACCCGCCGCCGCGCGGGCGCTGGCTGGCGCCGAAACTGGTCCGCGAGCTCGAAGAGACGCTGGGTAGGGGCGAGCAGGCTTTGCTCTTCCTCAACCGCCGAGGCTATGCGCCGCTGACCCTGTGCCGCCATTGCGGCCACCGCTTCCAATGCCCCAATTGCACCGCCTGGATGGTCGAGCACCGGCTCGTCCACCGGCTCGCCTGCCACCATTGCGGCCATATGATGCCGCCGCCTTTGGCCTGCCCCGAATGCGGCGAGGAAGGCTCGCTTGTTCCGGTCGGCCCCGGCGTCGAGCGCATCGCCGACGAGGTCGCCGACCTCTTCCCCGACGCCCGCACCGCCATCGTCACCTCCGACACGATCTGGTCGCCGGCCAAGGCGGCCGAGTTCGTCGGGCGGATGGAGGGAGGCGAGATCGACATCGTCGTCGGCACCCAGCTCGTCACCAAGGGCTATCATTTCCCCAACCTCACCCTGGTCGGGGTGGTCGACGCGGACCTCGGCCTCCAGGGCGGCGACCTGCGCGCGGCGGAGCGGACCTTCCAGCAGATCGCCCAGGTCGCCGGCCGCGCCGGGCGGGGCGAGAAGCCGGGCCGGGTCCTGGTCCAGACCCACGAGCCTTCGGCGGCGGTGATCGAGGCGCTGGTCAGCGGCGACGCCGAGAGCTTCTACGCCGCCGAGACCCAATCGCGGCGCGAGGCGGCCATGCCGCCCTTCGGCCGGCTCGCCGGAATCGTCATCTCGTCCGAGGATTCGGCCGAGGCGACGGAGGCGGCCCGGCTGATCGGCCGGGCGGCGCCGCGGGTGGAAAATATGGCGGTGTTCGGGCCGGCGCCGGCCCCGCTCGCCATGCTTCGCGGCCGCCACCGCGTGCGCCTCCTCGTCCACGCCGCCCGATCGGTCGACATGCAGGCGGTGATCCGCGAATGGCTCGGCGGCCTGAGCTGGCCGCGCGGGGTCAGGGTGACGGTCGACGTCGACCCTTATTCCTTCCTGTGAAAGCTTCGGTGCCCGACATCGGAGCAATGCCGGATATGCGAATTAGGTCTTTTCCAGCGGATCGGCTAAGCACCTGCGGTTCAAGGATAAGTTTTGGGGGCAAAACGATGAAGCGTTCG
>JBEVDE010000390.1:0-7726 GCA_040514175.1 Allosphingosinicella sp.
CGATCTTGGCCCGCTCGGCGCCTTCCTTGAGGCGCTGGAGGGCGAGGCGGTCGCCGCGAAGGTCGATCCCTTCCTGCTTCTTGAACTCGTCGGCGAGATAATCGACGATCTTGGCGTCGAAATCCTCGCCGCCGAGGAAGGTGTCGCCGTTGGTCGACTTCACCTCGAACACGCCGTCGCCGATCTCGAGCACCGAGATGTCGAACGTGCCGCCGCCGAGGTCGTAGACGGCGATCGTCTTGCCGTCCTGCTTGTCGAGGCCGTAAGCGAGCGCCGCCGCGGTCGGCTCGTTGATGATGCGAAGCACCTCGAGGCCGGCGATCTGGCCGGCGTCCTTGGTCGCCTGGCGCTGGGCGTCGTTGAAATAAGCGGGGACGGTGATCACCGCCTGGGTGACGTTCTCGCCGAGATAGGCCTCGGCGGTCTCCTTCATCTTCTGGAGGATGAAGGCGGAAATCTGCGACGGCGAATAATCCTTGGCGCCGGCATTGACCCAGGCGTCGCCATTGGGACCGCGGCTGATCTTGTAGGGGACCAGCTCGGTGTCCTTCTTGGTGATCGGATCGTCGAAGCGGCGGCCGATCAGGCGCTTCACCGCGAACACGGTGTTCTCGGGGTTGGTGACCGCCTGGCGCTTGGCCGGCTGGCCGACCAGCCGCTCGCCGTCCTTGGCGAAAGCGACGATCGAGGGGGTGGTGCGCGCGCCTTCCGCATTCTCGACCACCTTGGGCTTGCCGCCTTCCATGACGGCGACGCAGCTGTTGGTGGTGCCGAGGTCGATTCCGATGACTCTAGCCATATTAATCCTCTTGTGCCCCAAAAGTTTACCGCACCCCTGCGTCCTTCGAGCGAGGCACGCGGAGTGTTTCGGAAGCGATATAGGGGTGGATTCCGAGGCGACAAGAAGTGCGGGCGCCGCTACGAACCGGCGGCGATGAAGAAGATGCTCAAAAGCCACGTTTTTGCAGCCCTGGCGGCGGCCTTGGCCCTCGCGGGCTGCGACCGGCCGCCGCCGGACGGGACGGTCAGGGTGAGCGACGTCTGGGTCAGGCTTCCGGCCGCGAAGAGCCGCCCCGGCGGCGCCTATTTCCGGCTGGAGGCGGGGAACGAGGGCACGAGGCTGCTCGGCGTATCGAGCCCGGCGGTGCGCTGGATCGAGCTCCATGAAACCAGCATGAAGGGCACGACCGCGAAGATGAAGCAGCGCAAGGAGATCGAATTCCCGAGCCGCGGCGAGCTCGTCTTCGAGCCGGGCGGCCGCCACGCCATGCTGTTCGGGATCGACGCCAGGGCGAAGCCCGGCGACAAGATCCCCCTCACCTTCTCGTTCAACGTCGCCCCGCCGATCACGGTCGACGCCGAGGTGCGGGCGGCGGGGGACGAAGCGCCGCACAAGGGGCATTGAGGGGCACGTCGCCCCAGCGAAGGCTGGGGCCCCAGGGGGTGAAGAGCGCGGCGTCTTTCACCCGCTGGGACCCCAGCCTTCGCTGGGGTGACGGGTGCCGCTGACCTCGCTAATCTCCCACCACTTCAACAGGGAGGCGGACATGGCCGGATTCAGGGAATTCATCGCCCAGGGCAACGTGCTCGGCCTGGCGGTGGCGGTGATCATCGGTGCGGCGTTCGCGGCCATCGTCACCTCGCTGACCGACGACATCATCATGCCGGTGATCGGCTGGCTGTTCGGGGGACTGGACTTCTCCAGCTATTTCGTCCGCCTCGGTCCGATTCCCGAAGGCTATGCCGGCGATCCGAACAATTATGCGGCGCTCAAGGCCGCGGGCGTGCCGATGATCGGCTACGGCCAGTTCGCCACCGCCGTGGTCGCGTTCCTCATCCTCGCCTTCGTCATCTACCAGCTGGTCAAGGCGGCGGCTCGGCTGGACCGCGCGCCCGAAGCGGCGCCGGAGGGTCCGAGCGAGGAGCTGCTGGTCCTCCGCGAAATTCGCGACACCCTCAAGGCGCGGCCCTGAATCATTGAAAAGCTGCACTTTTCCCGTTAGCCGACGGGGAGGCTGAGCGGGGGACAGGATGAATTTGGGTTGGATTGGCCGGGGGCTCGCCGCGGCCGCGGCTTTGCTGCTTGCAGGCGCTCCGGCGCGGGCGATCGATCCGCTCCCGGCGAACGCCGCGGCGACCGGGGACCCGGCGATCCGGAGCGGCACGCTTTCCAACGGCCTGCGCTACGCGATCATGCGCAACAACACTCCGGCCCGGGCCCTGTCGATCCGGCTCGCCATCCGCGCCGGCAGCTATGACGAGGGCGGGAGCGAGGAGGGTTTCGCCCACTTCATCGAACATATGGCGTTCCGCTCGACCCGGCAGGCGCCGGAAGGCTCGCTCGACACCCGCTTCGCCAACCTCGGAGTCGCCTTCGGCCGCGACGAGAATGCGACGACCGGCCTCGAGTCGACCGTCTACCAGATGGACGTTCCGGCCGGCGATCCGGCCGCGGTCGCGAAGGTCCTCGAATGGCTTCGGGGCGCGGCCGACGGAATCCTCTTCACGCCGGCGGCGGTGGAGCTCGAGAAAGGCGTGGTGCTCGCCGAGCTGCGCGCCCGCAACAGCCCGGCGGCGATCATGATGCGCGAGACGGCGCGGTTCCAGGCGCCCGGCCTGCGCTCGATCACGCGCGACGTCGGCGGCACCGAAGCCTCGCTGCGGAGCGCGACTCCGGCCGGGCTCCAGGCTTATTACGACCGCTGGTACCGGCCCGAGAATGCGGTGCTGGTGATCGCCGGCGACGCCGATCCCGAGACTCTCCTCAAAGCTGCGGAAACGGCGTTCGGAAACTGGCGCGGGCGCGGCGCTCCGGGGACCCGGGCGGCGCCCTCCCCCCTCCCCGAGCGCGGCCTCGACGCCTTCACCGCGAGCGATCCCTCGCTTCCGCTCACCGGCACCGCCTGCCGGATCGCGCCGCTCGACGGTCCGCGCGACGGCGGCCTCGAGCAGCTTCGCCGCGAAACCCTCTCGCAAATCTGGGTGACCATCCTCACCGAGCGTGCGGCGCGAACGACCGCCAGTCCGGGCTCGACGCTGTTCGGCGCGGCCCCGATCGTCAACCGCGGCCTGCCGGACGCGCGCATGGCCTGCCTGATCGCGATCCCCAACCAGGGCAAGTGGCGCGAGGGGCTCGCCGAAGCCCAGGCGGAGCTGCGCCGCTTCGCCGCGACCGGTCCGACCGCGCTCGAGGTCGAGACGGTGGCCGAGCAGCTGCGCTCCCGGCTTCGGGCGGCGGTCTACCAGAGCGGCACCCGCTCCTCCCGCGACCTCGCGCAGGCGATCACGGAATCGGAGCTGGTGGGACGGCCGTCGCTCCACCCCAGGGAGGCGATGCGGATCTACGACCTGCTCGTCGCCGGGCTGACTGCGGCCGACGTCAAGCGCGCCTTCGAGGCGGACTGGGCCGGCAACGGGCCGCTGCTGACCCTCACCGGCCCCGTCCAGGCCTCAAGCGACGAGCTCGCCGCGGCGTGGCGGGCGAACGAGTCGGCGGCGCCGCTCGCCACCTTCGCCGACCGCGAAACGGCTCAATGGGCCTATTGGAAGTTCGGCAAGAGCGGCAAGCTCGACTCGCGCCAGGAATCCTCCGGCTTCACCCGCCTGATCTTCAAGAACGGGGTCGCGCTCAACTTCAAGCAGACCGATTTCCAGTCCGGCGGAGTCGAGATAAGGGTGCGGTTCGGTCATGGCGAGCGCGGCCTCAGCGTCGCCGACCGGATGCCGATGACGCTCGCCGCCGGGCTCTTCCCCAATGGCGGGCTCGGCAAGATGGACTTCGCCGAGATCGGGTCGGCCCTCGCCAACACGACCTGGGCCTTCACCCTGGAGGCGCGGCCGACCGCCTTCGTGCTCAGCAGCAGCACGCTGAGCAACCATGTCGAGCAGCAGATGCGACTTCTCGCCGCCTACATGACCGATCCCGGCTTCCGGCCGCTGATCGACGAGAAGCTGCCGACGGCGCTCGACCTCAGCTATCGCATGTTCAGCACCGACCCCGCCTTCGTGGCGAACCTCGCCCTGGAGAAGTCTCTCTTCCCCGGCCGCGAATCGCTGCCGCCGCGCGAGCGCCTGGCCGCCTATCGGGCCGCCGATTTCGAGCGGATGCTGAAGCCGACCCTCACCCGGTCGCCCGTCGAGGTGACGATCGTCGGGGACATCAGCGAAGAGGACGCCAGGCGCGCGGTGGCGGCGACCTTCGCGGCTCTCCCGCGCCGCCCGGCCCTGCCGCCCTTGCCGTCGGGCGAAGGGCCGTTCCGCTACTTTCCCGAGCGGCTGCCGCCGCCGGTGACCGAAACGCACAAGGGGCCGGCGGACAAGGCCGCCGCCGTCCTCGCCTGGCCGCTCTACACCGCGACGCCCGAGCGGCGGCGGGAGGAATATTCGCTCCATTTGCTGCGCTCGATCCTGGAAACCCGCCTGCTCCGCCAGGTCCGCGTGGTGATGGGCAAGGTCTATGCGCCCGCCGTCGGCATCAACACGCCCGACGATGCCGACCAGGGCGCGCTCAGCATCGTCCTGGAGGGGAGCCCGCAGGACATCGGCCCGCTGGTCGAGGCGGCGCTGGCCGTCGCCGGCGAGCTGGCCGGGGGCCGGATCAGCCAGGAGGAGGTCGACGCGGCCCGAACCCCCATCCTCGCCACGGCCGACCAGGCGCTTCGCGACAACGGCGCCTGGGCATCGGCGATCGCCTATGCAGCGCTCGATCCGCCGGCGATGCGCGAGCTCACCAGCCTTCGCTCCGACCTGGAGGCGCTCACCCTCGACGATGTCCGCAAGGCCGCCGCCACCTGGCTCACTCCCAGGCCGATGGTGGCTCGGGCGCTTCCCGCCGCGCGCTGATGGACCGTTTCCCGGCGAAGGCCGGGACCCAGTCCGTCCGCCCCTGCCGCTGGACCCCGGCCTTCGCCGGGGAGCAGGGCTTCCCTAGAAGCGCTTGCGCACCGTCACCCCGATGGTCCTCGGCTGACCGATATGGAAGCCGAGACGGGCTCGGCCGCCGCGTTCGCGGTCGAAGGCGAGGATGGCGTTCTCGTCGAGCAGGTTGTTGACGTAGACGACGGCGCCGAACCCGTCGCCAAGCTCGATCCCCGCGCTGACGTTGATCAGATTGTAATCGGGCAGCTTGAGATCGAGCGTGGTCGAAGCCCCCGCCGGAGCCCCGCCGAACGGCAGGTTGTGGACGAAGGTGCGGGGGTTGTTCTCCTGGTCGCCGGGCTGGGTGAAGCGGGTTCCGACGTGCTGGAAGGTGACCCCGATATAGGCCTCGCCCCCTTCCTCGTCGACCGGGACGGTGTAGAAGGCGCTCGCGGCGATCTGGAAATTGGGCACCGAAGGCAGCCGGTTGCCGTCCCTGATCCCTTCGAGCACCTGTCCGTTCTGCTTCAGCCTCGTCTCGTCGAACTGGGCTTCGACCCAGCTGCCCGCGATCGACACGTCGAGGCCCTTGGCCGGCCGGGCGCTGAGCTCGAACTCCACGCCCATCGTGTGCGCGTCGGCGTTGAACACGACGCGCGACGAGCAGGAGCCGGCGTCGGCGGTAACCTGAAGGTTGCTGATGTCGGTGTAGAAAGCGGCGGCGTTGAGGCTGACCGCCCCGAACTTCGACTTCACCCCGGCTTCGTAATTCCACAAGGACTCGTCCTCGTAGGTGTCGAAGCCGCCATAATCGATCACGTCCTGGGCGCTGCACAGGCCTTCGTTGAGCGGATCGTTGACTCCGCCGAGCCGGAAGCCCTTCGACGCCTGGAGGTTGATGATCACGTCGTCGGCGGCTTCGTAGCTGAGCAGAAGGCGCGGCGAGAAGCCATCGGACTTGGTCGTGTCGGTCTGGTTGTCGCCGTTCGAGAAGAGACCGCCGGACCTGAAGCCGCGTTCCTCCTTGAAGTCGTAATAGCGCAGGCCGGCGGTGGCGGTCAGGCTGTCGCTGAGGTCGTAGCTCGCCTCGCCGAACACGGCCTTCTGCTCGATGTCGTAGGGCAGGTCGGCATTGTAGGGCGAGTTGAGCGGGAAGCCGTTGGCGACCGCCACCGAAGTGCCGGCGCCGAAGCGGGCGTCGGTGAAGGCGTCGTAGCCCGGAGTCGGCAGCCGCTGGGCGTAGACCCGGTCGACGTCCGAATAGAAGGCGCCGATCAGCCATTGGAACGGCCCCTCGCTGCTCGAGGAGAGCCGCAACTCCTGGGTCCAGGTCTTGAGGTCGGTGGTGTCGACCAGGTTCGACGGCAGGAGAATGCCCGCCGTCGGGAAGCCGAGATCGACCGAGACGCTTCCGGTCAGCGCGCTGGCGTCCCGGCTGACGAGGATGTCGCGGTTGATATAGGACGTCACCGAGGTGAGCTCGACTGCGCCGAGGTCGGCGCTGGCGGTGAGGTCGGCGAGCAGGGTGTCGTCCTTGAAGTCCTCGCCGAGGAGCAGGAACTGCTCGCGCTCCTCGAAGGTCACCGGGGGACGGGTGGTCGTATAGGGATTGGCGTAGAGGTTATACACCTCCTGCCGGTTGAAGCCTTTGGAGCGAACCTCCTGGTAGACGACGCGCGGGGTTATCGAGATGTCCGGAGTCGGCTGGAACAGGAGGGCGAGCCGGCCGCCGGTGCGGCGTCCGGTGTTGACGTCCCGGTCGATGGAATTGCCCGAGAGCCGGGCGTCGATGAAGCCGGCATATTCGGTATGATAGCCGACGACCCGCACCGCCGCCGTGTCGCCCAGGGGCAGGTTGATCGCGCCCTTGATGTGGCCCCCGAAATCGTCCTCGGCGGCGACGTGGATGTTGGCCTCGACCAGGCCTTCCATCTTCGAGACATCGGGCTGGTTGGTGATGTAGCGGATCGTTCCGCCGACCGAGCCGGAGCCGAACAGGGTGCCCTGCGGTCCGCGCAGGGTCTCGACGCGGTTCAGGTCGAACAGGTCGAGGTCCGGCTGGAACAGCGACAGCGAGATCACCGATTCGTCGAGATAGATCCCGACCTGCTCCTTGACGCCCGGCTGGTCGCGGATGATCTGGCCGGCGGAGACTCCGCGGATCGACACCTGGCTCTGGCCCGGGCCGAGATTCTGCACGTTGAGGCCGGCGACGTTGCGCGACAGATCCTCGATCGTTCCAGCGCCTAGGCGCTGGATGTCCTCCTCGGTCTGGGCGTTGATCGAGAAGGGAACCTCGAGCAGGGTCGTCTCGCGCTTGGTGGCGGTGACGTAGATGGTGGAATCATCGCCCGCTTCGTCGGCCGCTTCGTCGGCGGCCTGGGCGGCCTGCTCGGCCTCGGTCTGGGCGAAGGCCGGCGAGGCGATGCAGGCGGCGAAGGAGGCTCCGGCCAGGAAGACGGCCTTGCCGACGCCGTTGCGGTTCCAGAGACGAGCCATCTTGATTTCCCCCTTCGTTGTGGCAGTGCAACAATCTCTGCCCCCGAAAGCCGAAGATCAAGGCGGAGGGCAAGACCGGCGCGGAAAATCCGCCACACTGTTGCAGAAGCGATACAGCACGGTCTCCAAGATCCTCCCCACCTTTGCCGGGGAGGGGAACCGCGCGAAGCGCGGTGGAGGGGTTCTTCCCAAGTCGGCAAGAACCCCTCCACCAGGCTTCGCCTGGTCCCCCTCCCCGCGAAATCGCGGGGAGGACCTGCCACCGGCAGCCCTTGACTTGCCCCGGCCCAGCCCAAATGCTGCCAGGCTTCCGGAGGGGTGGATGGCGGATATGACGCGGCGATCGGCGATCAAGGCGGGAGCGGCGGCG
>JBEVDE010000425.1:0-4518 GCA_040514175.1 Allosphingosinicella sp.
GGGCCTGACGCGGCGTAGACATAAGCGGCGCAGCAGCGGTTGGACTGCGAGGCGCAAAGCAGTTTGCGCTCGTCCGCCTTGCCGATGGTGATGTTGGACGCCGAGAGGTTGCACAGGATCAGCGCCCCGGACAGAGCGCCCAGGGTCGAGGGCGGCTGCGGCGCCCAATAATCCTCGCAAATCTCGACGTGGAAGATGAAGTCGTCGAGATCCTCGGCGGCGAAGATGAGGTCGGTGCCGAAAGGGACGATCTCGCCCGCCACCGCGATGTCGATCCCGTTCAGTCCGATCCCGGAGACGAACCAGCGCTTCTCGTAATATTCGCGATAATTGGGCAGGAAGCTTTTCGGAACGACGCCGAGGATCCGGCCCTTCGCGACGGCCAATGCGCAATTGTAGAGCCGGCCGTTGCGCCGAAGCGGCGCGCCGACGACGAAGACCGGGCCGAGCTTCGCGGTGGAGTCGCGGAAGCGGGCGATGCCCTCCTCGACCGCGTCGAGGAACGCCTCCGGGAGGAACAGATCGTCGACCGCGTAGGAGGAGATATTGAGCTCGGGAGAGACGACGAGGTCGCACCCCTTGCCGTCCGCCTCCTCGGCCAGAGCGATCGCCTGGTCGACGTTGAAGGCGACGTCGCCCGACGAGCCGGTCGGGCTCGCCGCCGCGACGCGGACGAAGCCGTGGCGGTGGATCGCTTCGAAAGGCGCGCGCGCCGGCTTGCCTTTGGCCATCACGGCATCTCCGTCATCATTTCAACGGCGACCTTCCTGCATTTGACGCGCGTAGCACCTCTGCCGCCGGGACCGAAATGTTCCTCGCGACGGGCTCGTCCCCTGTGTCGGCGAAGACCGTGATAGCGGTATCGTTCAAGGCTAATTCCCCGGGTGTCTGGCGCCAAGGAACCGGTCCCTAGCGCCAGTTGTTCCAGAGCCCAAACGAGGAGAGCATGATGGTCACCGCACGCGACATGGACGCCACCCACCTGCTGATGGAGGACCACCGCAAGGTGGAGGATCTGTTCGAGCAGTTCGAGAAAGCGAGCGGCGACGGCCGCAAGGAGAAGATCGCCCGCCAGATCTGCACCGAACTCAAGGTGCACACGACGATCGAGGAGGAGATTTTCTACCCGGCCCTGCGCGGCAAGATCGACGATGCCGACCTCGACGAGGCCTATGTCGAGCATGACGGCGCCAAGATGCTGATCAACGAGATCGAGGCGGGCGGGCCGGACGACCATTTCTACGAGGCCAAGGTGAAGGTGCTCCAGGAGCAGATCGAGCATCATGTCGAGGAAGAGGAAAAGAGCCGCGGCAACCTCTTCCAGCAGGCCCGCGCCACCGACGTCGACCTCGAGGCGCTCGGCCGCCAGATGGCCGCGCGCAAGGAGGAGCTGATGATGTTTCACGACGCCGAGGGCCTGCCCCCGGCTCAGCCCGCAACGATGGGCACGGAGGGCTAGATGAGTCGCAAGGGGGCCATCTTCACCGGCATCGCCGCCGCCTGCGCTGCGGGCCTCGGCTTCGCCGCCTCGTCGCTCTGGCGGCGGCGCTCCTCGGGCGGCGGCGGACCCGGCGCCCGGCCCGCGATCAGCGGCACGGGCGGCCACGGCGCCGTCGGCGAATCCGGCGCCGCCCGCTCGGCCGGCCCGGAGGCGATGCGCGATCCGCCCAAGGATTGGGAGCAGGTCGACCAGGCCTCGGACGAGAGCTTCCCGGCCAGCGACCCGCCCGCGATCAACCCGCACGTGGATTAGCTAAATCCTCCCCATCGACGATGGGGAGGGGGACCATGCGACGCATGGTGGAGGGGTAGAAGGCACGGCCTGCGCCATTACCCCTCCACCAAGCTACGCTTAGTCCCCCTTCCCCCGCGTCGCGCGGGGAGGATCCAAGCGCACCGCGTCCCTGTCCGGCTCGTCCTTGAAGATCGTCCCGCGCGCCGCCCTAAGCTCGCGGATCGCGCCGGCCGTCGCCGCGCCCCAGACGAGGTGAACGCCGATCATCAGCAAATTGCGCCGGGCCGGAGGCTTCACCGCCGGCGCCAGGGTCCCGACCGCCGGGATCCAGCCCATGTAGCTCGCCAGCCACACCGCCGCCCCGGCGACCGCCCCGGTCCGCTTCTTCGGGTCGGGATTGAGCGCCGCGATCATCGCGCCCATCGCCGCGCCGTAAGCGAAATGGGCGGCGGTGGTGACGTCCCTGGCGACTTCGCCGGCCAGCGGCACGCCGGTCTGCTTCAATCCCGAATCGACGATCTCCCGCGGAGTCGGCGGTTCGCGCTCCGTCTCCGGCGGGCGCCGGTGAAGCCGCCGCATCGCCGCCGTCATCGCCATCGTCCCGACGAAGCCGGCGATGCCGCCGATGATGAGCCGGCTGCGCAGCTTCAGGGCCTCGTCCTTCACCGGGTGGATCCCACGACCAAAATCCTCCCCGCGATTTCGCGGGGAGGGGGACCGCGCGAAGCGCGGTGGAGGGGTTCTACGGCTTTTTGAAGAACCCCTCCACCATGCTTCGCATGGTCCCCCTCCCCGGCAAATGCCGGGGAGGATTTCAGGGTCATTCGTAGCGCAGCGCCTGGATCGGATTGGCGCGCGCCACGCGCAGGGCGTGGCTGGCGATGGTGCCGAGCGCGATGGCCAGAGCGAGGCCGCCGGCGAGGACGAACGGCCCGGGCCCGAGCGCGATCCGGCTGTCGAAGCCGTTCAGCCAGTCGCGCATCACCCACCAGGCGGCCGGCCAGGCGATCAGATTGGCGATGATCACCGGCTTGGAGAATTGCCAGGCGAGCAGCCGCACGATGTCGCGCGAGCGGGCCCCCAGGACCTTGCGGATGCCGATCTCCTTGGTCCGCCGCTCGGCGGTGAAGGCGGCGAGCCCGAACAGCCCCAGGCAGCCGATCACCACCGCCAGCAACGCGAAAGCGCCGAACAGCTGGCCGCGCGCCTCGTCGCGCTCGTAGAGGCGCGCGACCCGGTCGTCGGCGAGCTCGGCGCGGTAGGGCAGGTCGGGAAGCAGCCTTTTCCAGATGCGCTCGACATCGGCCATCACCTGCTTGGGCTCCCGGCCCTCGTAACGGATCACCATGGTGTTGAAGCCGTTGCGGGAGAAGAGGAACATGATCGGCTGCAGCGGATCGCGAACCGAGCGGAAGCGCGCGTCGCGATAGACTCCGACGATATTGGCGTTGACCAGGCCGAATTCGTCCAGGGTCAGCCCCGCGCTGATCGTCTTGCCGATCGCCTGCCGGGGGTCGCTGAAGCCGAGCCGCTGGGCGGCGGCCTCGCTGACGAGGATGTTGGTCCCGCGCCTGGCGAAGGCCTGCTCGGCCGCCCGGTCGAGTGGGAAGGGCGTCGTCGAATCGTCCATCGCCACGGTGTCGGAGAAATTGCGCCCGGCCAGCATCTTCATGCCCATCGTGGGAAGGAAAGCATGGTCGATGACATAGACTCCGAGATCGACGCCCTTGGGATTGCCCGGCAGATAGACCGAGCCCACGCTGTTGTTGCCGGGCGACACGCCTATTCCGGTCAGCGACGCGCCCTTGACGCCGTCGAGCTTGGCGATCTCGTTTCGCAACGTCTCTCCCACCGGCTGCGCCTGGCGGGCGGCCAGGCCCTGAAGCTGGAGCAGGCCGTGCCGGTTGTAGCCGGCGTCCGCGGTCCGGGCGTAGACGGTCTGGGCGTAGATCACGGCGGTGCAGATGATGAGGCCGATCGAGACCGCGAACTGGGCGACGACGAGGACGTTGCGAAGCTGCCCCGACCCCTGCGCCTCGGCCGAGCTCTTGTTGGCCTTGAGCACCCGCGCGGGCTGGAAGCGCGACAGATAGAAAGCGGGATAGAGGCCGCCCGCGGCGCCCACGACGAGAAGCAGGACGAAGATCGGAAGCAATACCCCCTCCCCGCCCCAATAGACGAGGCCGATGTCGGCATCGAGAAAGCGGTTGAACTGCGGCAGAAGCAATTCGACCATGGCCAGCGCCACCATCATCGCCAGCGCCGTCACCAGCAGGGATTCGCCCAGGAACTGGACGATGAGCTGCTTTCGGCTCGCGCCGAGCACCTTGCGGAGCGCCACTTCCCGGGCGCGCTGCGACGCCCGGGCGGTGGCGAGGTTGGTGAAATTCACCACCGCCATGCCGAGGATCAACAAGGCGACGATGGCGAAGGTGGCGATCGTCCTGTGATCGTTGCCCGGGGTCATCGACGCCTGCTGCGCCTTGCCGAGGTGGATCTCGCGGACGTTGACCAGGCGCCAGTCCTGATCGTCACCGGGATTGGTCTTCTCGCGCCCGCCGGTATCGTCGGGAATGTTGCGTTTCTCCCAGGCGGGAAGCCGGCGGTTGATGTCCTCGGCGCTGGCGCCCTCGCGCAGCCTGACGTACCACCATCCCCCCTGATTGCCCCAGCTGGTGAGGAAGCTCTGCTGGTCGGCGAAGAAGGTTTCGGGCTGGAAGCGGGCGACGACTCCGAGCTCGACATGGCTGTTCTTCGGCAAATCCTTCATCACCCCGGCGACG
>JBEVDE010000432.1:0-5883 GCA_040514175.1 Allosphingosinicella sp.
TCGCGATCGACACGCCCGACCTCGAGCGGGCCAAGGCGATCGCGACCCGGGTCCGGAACCATGTCGGCGGAATCAAGCTCGGCCTCGAATTCTTCTGCGCCAACGGCCGTCACGGCGTCCGCGACATGGCCGAGCTCCACCTGCCGATCTTCCTCGACCTGAAGCTACACGACATCCCCAACACCGTCGGCAAGGCGATCCAGGCGCTACGCCCGCTCGAGCCCGCGGTGCTCACCGTCCACGCCGCCGGCGGCCGCTCGATGATGGAGGACGCCAAGGCCGCGGCGCCGAGCGGCACCAGGGTCGTCGCGGTGACTGTGCTGACCAGCCTCGACGGAGAGGACCTCGACTCGATCGGAGTCGGCGGCGACGCCCATGCCCAGGTCATGCGGCTGACCGCGCTGGCGCGCGAGTCCGGCCTCGACGGAGTCGTCTGCTCCGGCAACGAGGTCGCGGCGGCCAAGAAATTATGGCCGGACGGCTTCTTCGTCGTCCCCGGGGTCCGCCCCGCGGACAGCCATGCCGGCGACCAGAAAAGGGTGATGACCCCGCGCAAGGCGCTCGACGCCGGCGCCTCGATCCTCGTGGTCGGCCGCCCGATCACCCAGGCCGACGATCCGGACCTCGCCGCAAGGGCGATCGCGGCGACGCTTACTATCCCCCCCATGCGGAGCATGGGGAGGGGGACCAGGCGAAGCCTGGTGGAGGGGTAACTGCCGAGGCTTTCGCCAACTACCCCTCCACCGCACTTCGTGCGGTCCCCCTCCCCACCGCTTCGCGGCGGGGAGGATATTCTAGACAAGCGCTCCCCCACCCTCCTATCTCCCGCCCCTCAGGAGACCCCCGATGAGCTGGCTGAACCGCGTCCGCAATTCCATCCCCTTCCTCCCCAAAAGGGAGACCCCGGAAAATCTCTGGCACAAATGCCGGCAGTGCAACGCGATGATCTTCACCAAGGAATATGAGGAGAACGACTCGGTCTGCCCGCGCTGCGACCATCACGGCCGGATCGGCCCGCGCGCCCGGTTCGAGAGCCTGTTCGACCCCGGCTATTCGATGCTGCCGCAGCCGCAGGTTCGCGAGGACCCGCTCAAGTTCCGCGATTCCAAGCGCTACAGCGACCGGCTGAAGGCGGCCCGGACGGCGACCGGCGAAAGCGACGCCCTGATCAACGCCCGAGGCACGGTCGAGGGGCATCGCGCCGTCATCGGCGTTCAGGATTTCGCCTTCATGGGCGGATCGATGGGCATGGCGGTCGGGGCGGGCTTCCTCGACGGCGCCCGGGCCGCCATCGCCGACCATTGTCCCTACATCATCTTCACCGCGGCCGGGGGCGCGCGCATGCAGGAGGGCATATTGTCGCTCATGCAGATGCCCAAGACGACGGTCGCCATCGCCGAGCTGAAGGAAGCGGGCCTGCCCTATATCGTCGTCCTCACCGACCCGACGACAGGCGGAGTCACCGCCTCCTACGCGATGCTCGGCGACGTCCAGATCGCCGAGCCGGGCGCGCTCATCGGCTTCGCCGGCCAGCGCGTGATCGAATCGACCATTCGCGAGAAGCTCCCCGAAGGCTTCCAGCGCGCCGAATATCTGCTCGCCCACGGCATGGTCGACATGGTCGTCCACCGGAAGGCGCTGCGCGAAACCCTGGCGCGGCTGATCGACTATCTGACCCCGCAAGCAAGGGTGGCGGCGTGATAGCATCCTCCCTGCCGCGAAGCGGTGGGGAGGGGGACCACCCGAAGGGTGGTGGAGGGGTAGCTGGAAAAGGCCGCGCCAATTACCCCTCCACCAGGCTTCGCCTGGTCCCCCTCCCCATCTCCGATGGGGAGGATTAGATGGA
This sequence comes from Allosphingosinicella sp., assembly GCA_040514175.1. Lineage (GTDB taxonomy): Bacteria > Pseudomonadota > Alphaproteobacteria > Sphingomonadales > Sphingomonadaceae > Allosphingosinicella. The sequence goes on from JBEVDE010000432.1 coordinate 1,847, forward strand.
CCGCGCCGTTTCGTCCGATCCCGCCGTGCAGCGCCAGCTCGACCGGCTGGCGACGCTCTCGCCCGGCGCCGACATCCTCGGCCTCGAGCGAATCTCCGCGCTTCTCGCCCGGCTCGGCCATCCCGAGCGGCGCCTGCCGCCGGTCTTCCACGTCGCCGGAACCAACGGCAAGGGCTCGACCTGCGCTTTCCTTCGCGCCGCGATCGAGGCGGCGGGGCTGACCGCGCACGTCTATACGAGCCCCCATCTCGTCCGCTTCAACGAGCGCATCCGGCTCGCCGGCCAACTGATCGGCGACGCCCTGCTCGCGGCCCTGCTCGAGGAAACCCTGGATGCCGCGGCCGGCATGGAGATCAGCTTCTTCGAGGCGACCACCGCGGCCGCCTTCCTCGCTTTCTCGCGCCAGCCGGCCGACGCCTGCATCGTCGAGGTCGGCCTCGGCGGCCGCCTCGACGCGACCAACGTCATCCCGGCGCCGGTGGCCTGCGGGATCGCCCAGCTCGGCCTCGACCACCAGCAATTCCTCGGCGACCGGATCGAGGACGTCGCCGCCGAGAAAGCCGGGATCGCCAAGAAGGGCGTGCCTCTGGTCACCCAGCATTATCCCGACCGGCTCCGCGAGCGCATCGGCGAGGCGGCGGACGCCGCCGGCGCGGTCTGGATGCCGCGCGGCGGCCGCTGGGACGCGATCGTCTACCGCCAGCGGCTTCATTATCGCGACGACCGCGGCAAGCTTCAGCTTCCCCTCCCCCGGCTTCACGGCACCCACCAGGCGATGAACGCGGCGCTTGCGGTGGCGATGCTTCGAAGCCAGCGCGCATTGCCGGTGCGCGACCCGGCGCTGCGCGCGGCGATGGGCTGGGCCGACTGGCCGGGCCGGCTTCAGCGGCTCGCTCCGGGGCCGCTCGTCGCGATCCTCCCCGCCGGATCCGAGCTCTGGCTCGACGGCGGCCACAATCCGGCGGCGGCGCGCGCCATCGCCGATTTCTTCCGGGGCCATGTCCCGAGCGACCGCCCCTTCCACATCGTCCTCGGCCTGCTCGCCAACAAGGATTGCGCCGGGGTGCTGAAGCCCTTCGCCAACCGGGCGGCGACCCTTCACGCGGTGCCGGTCCCTGGCCATCCGCACCACGAACCGGCCGGTCTCGCCGCCGCCGCCCGCTCGGGCGGGCTCACCGCCCAGACGGCCGCGGACGTCGAATCGGCCTTGAGCTGGATCGCCCGCCACGCCGACCGCGAGCGGCCGCCCATCGTCCTGGTGATGGGCTCGCTCTATCTGGCGGGCGGGGTGCTGAGCGCGAACGGGCAGGTGCCGGCCTGAAATCCTCCCCGAGCTTGCTCGGGGAGGGGGACCACAGGAAGTGTGGTGGAGGGGTCATTGCCGGGGCCTCGCCAGCTACCCCTCCATGGACGACCCGCGAGCGGGTCGTCGACGCCTGGGCCCCCTCCCCATCTGGCGATGGGGAGGATCTAGCCCCCCCTCAGCTCCGCCAGAGTCCGCGCCGCCCAGTCGTACATGTCCGCTTCCTTGCGGCGCTCCATCTTGTCGAGACGGCGGGCGCGGCGCTCGGCTTCCTCGAGCAGAGGCAGGGCCTCGGAGCGGCGGCCGGAGGCGATGAGCAGGGCGGCCTGGCGGCATTGCGCCTCGGCGCCAGGCATGCGCTCGCCCAATTCGCCATAGAGGGCGGCGGCGCGGTCGGCCTCGCCCAGTTCCTCGAGACTCCGGGCGAGCAGCAGAGCGGCGCGGTCGTTCTCCGACGGCGAGGCGGATTCGGGAAGCGCCTCGAGCAGCCGCCGGGCCTCGGCGATGTTGCCGGCCTCGAGGCAGGCCCGGGCGAGCTTGAAGCGGGCGGTCCGGTCCTTGCCCGGGGTCTTGGCCACCGCCTCGCGATAATGGCGGACCGCCTCGCCCCAATTGCCGCCTTCGGCGAGCGCGTCGGCCAGCGCGGTCCGGGTCGCGGCGGTGTCGGCGATGTCGACCGCCTCGCGGGCGGCGCGAAGCTCCCGCTCCGGATCGAGCCTCCGCACCGCCGCCGACTTCACCGCGCGCACCTCCCGGCGCCCGAACAGGCCGGGCAGGATTTCGACGACCACATAAGCGGCCGAGCCGGCGATCGGCAGCAAGAGGATCGCCCACAGCCAGAGCGTATTGCGATGGTTCCGGAACAGGTGGACGACGCAGGCGACCTGAACCAGGAACGAGCCGAGGATGAAGACCATCGCTCAGCCCGTCGCGGGCCGGGAGGCGGCCGCTTCGGTCTCGTCATCCTCGCTCCTCGGCTGGCGGACCGTGTCGACGACGAAGCCGCGCCGCCACAGGATCCAGAGCAGGATCAGCCCGGGCACGCCCACCGCCATCGTCATCAGCCAGAAGCCCGGCCAGCCGAGCTGCTCGGCCGCGATCCCCGCGGGCGACGACAGCCACGTCCGCCCCACCGCCGCGAAGGACGAGAGCAAGGCGAATTGGGTGGCGGTGTAGGCGAGGTTGGAGAGGCCCGACAAATAAGTGACGAACACGGTGAGGCCCATGCCGCTGGTCACCTGCTCGGTGACCACGGCGATGGTCAGCCACAGGTTCGAATGGCCCTGCATGGCGAGGATCGCGAACATCGCGTTGCTGACCATCATCAGCACGCCCGAGATGAACAGGGCCCGGCCCATGCCCAGCCAGGCCATGAACGGCGGCGCAAGGGCGACCCCGACGATCAGGCCCCAGAAGCCGACGCCCTTGTTGATGACCACGAACTCGGTGTCGGTGAAGCCCAGCTCGACGATCATCGGGTTGAGCATGATCTGGCCCATCGCGTCGCCGAGCTTGTAGACCAGGACGAAGAGCAGGATGAGCAATGCGCCGCGGCGGCGGAGGAATTCGCTGAACGGCCCGACGATGGTCGTCTGAAGCCACTTGCCGAAGCTCTCGATCCTTTCCCTGGCGAGGACCTTGTCGTGAAGCCCGGGCCCGGCCCAGAAGGCGGCGACGATCCCGGGGATGATGCACAGAGCGGTCAGCCCATAGGCTTTCTCCCAGCCGAGCCCGAAGCCTTCCGACGACGCCAGAGCGATCGTTCCGACGCCCGCGAAGAAGGCGCCGAGACGATAGCCGAACTGGTTGTTGGCGGTGCCGTGGGGGAGCTCGTCGTCGGGCAATATCTCGATCCGGTAGGCGTCGATGACGATGTCCTGCGTGGCGCCGAGGAAGGCGACGACGATCGCCCAGAAAGCGAAGACGCCCAGATGATGGGCGGGATCGCTGTAGCCGAGCATCCAGACCGCGCCGAACAGCAGGGCCATGACGAAGAACAGCCAGGCGCGCCTCTGTCCGAACAGGCCGGTGAGGACGGGCAGCTTGATCCGGTCGATGAACGGCGCCCACAGGAACTTCAGGGTGTAGGGCGTGGTGAGGCCGACCGCGAAGCCGATCGTCTTCTTGTCGATGCCGACCTTGGTCAGCCAGAAGGCCATGGTGCCGAGCAAGAGGGAGAGCGGGAAGCCGCTCGATATGCCGAGCAGCAGGGCCGCGATCGGCCGCTTGCGGAAATAGGGCGCGACGGTGGCGAGGAATCCCGGCTTGGGCGCGGGCGCGGTGGGGTTGCTGCTCATGACCCTTTGTAACGCGTCCGGCCCGCCGGGCCAGACCCTAGAAAATTCCTCCCCGAGATTTCTCGGGGAGGGGGACCGCCCGAAGGGTGGTGGAGGGGTTCTTCATGCCCCCAGAACCCCTCCACCATGCTGCGCATGGTCCCCCTCCCCCGCAAAAGCGGGGGAGGAATTGTCCTTGCGTTACCATCCGCTCGGACGCACCTTGCCAGCCTATGGACATGCCGAGCAGCCTTCGCCCGACCGAGGGGCAGCTCGCCCTCGCGGGCGTGATCGCGCGCGGCGAGAGCAGCCATGGCGAAGCGATCGCCACCGTCCCCGCCTCGGTTTACACCGATCCGGCCCATTTCGAGCGCGAGCGCTCGAAGCTGTTCAACCGCCTGCCGCAGGTGATCGCGCCCTCGGCCCTGCTTCCCCGGGGCAATATGGCGGTGCCGCAC
>JBEVDE010000450.1:0-8162 GCA_040514175.1 Allosphingosinicella sp.
GGCCGAGAGCTTCTTCATCAACGCGACCGGCGAAAACCTGGCGCCGCTGGCGATCGTCATCGACGACAGCGTTCCGGCCTCACCCTTCCAGAAGCTGATCAACGTCTCCGACCAGCGCTACGACCGTCTAGACCGCTTCATCCGGCTGTCGCGCCGTTTCGGCGGCAGCTTCGCCTCGCTCGACTGGGCGATGAAGGCCGCGGGCGCAGCCGAGATCACGACCGACTTCCTCACCAACCTCGCCGCCATCGCCGAGCTGGGCGCGGCGACCGGCGGCGGCTGGGACGAGCTGGCAGCGTTGCAGCACGCGGTGAAGACGATCGGCAAGGGTGACGCCCGCAACCCGGTGGACCTGTTCGACCGCGTCTTCAACAATCCGAGGCTGCTCGACGGGCGCGCGCCTTCCGCCGACCTCCCCTTCGATTCGACCTTGAGCTACGAGTGGACGATCGCGGAGACCGAAGGCAGGAACGCCCAGCTGCGCGACCGGCTCGCCGCGGCGCTGGCGCTGTCGAACCCGGAGGTCGCCAAGCTCGGCGCCTATGTCGCTTCGCTGCAGGGCAATGCAACCGGCAAGCTGCAGCTCGATCTCGCGACCCTCTCCGAGCTCTACCGGCTGGCGCTCTCGGCACGGCTTCTCAAGCTCGACCAGGCCAGCTTCTTCCTGGTCGCGAGCCTCGCTTTCTATCCCGACTCGGAAGACCCGGCCCTGCCGCCGGAAAATGCGCTGCCGGCAACGCTGGCGGCCTTCCAGACGCTGCGCCAAACGATCGACTCTGTCCGCGCCGCGCCCTTCACGCTCTACCAGCTTCAATATATCTATACCGGCACGGCCGGGCCCTCCGTCTCGATCGGCTACCGGCCCGACCAGATCCGCACCTTCATCAACGATCTCGCCGAGACCAGCACCAGCCTTCGGCTGACCGCGCCGGAATTGATGTTCGAGACGATCGACGCCGAAGCGGCGCAGACGGCATTCGACGAGCTCGTTGCCAAGGAATTCCTGACCGCGCTCGGCATCTCATTGCCGAAGGCGCTCGGTTTCGAAGCCCTGGCCTTCCTGTTCCCGCTCAATGAGCTCAGCTTCGTCACCGATGGGCTGATCGACGCGGCGCAATCCAGAGCCGCCTTCGCCGCGCTGGTCGGCGCGAACCTGATCCTTCCCGTTCCTGGGCTCGGTACGAGGGGCGTGCTGAGCAGCGCCTATACGCCGGCGACCCCGCTCGACTTCCTGTTCGTCGACGAACCCGCCGCCGAGGCGATGCGCCAGCAGGTCCGCGACAGTCTCGACCAGATCCAGCGGAACGTCGTCAACACGCTGGCGACGCTCGGCCGCGGCCGAGCGCTCCAGCTCGCCGCGGCCACGTCGGGGCTGGCCGAGTTCCTCGCGACCACGCCGGAAATGATCGGCCTGCTCGTCCGTTTCGCCACCGGCGCCGCCGACGTCACCAATTATCTCGCCGACCTGCTGACCCCGCTCGGCACCAGCGAACCGCCCGCCAACGTCATCACGATGATCGCGCTGCTGTCACGCGCCGACATGCTCTTCGTGACGCTCGATCTGAGTGCGGTCGAGATCAACGCAATCGTCTCAAGTCCGGCGAATTTCGACATTTCGGACACGACCGGCCTGACCCTCGATGGGATCTGGTCGCTGGTCGCGTTCAAGGGGCTCGTCGAGAAATTCCAGGACGTCAACGACGTGATCGTCCGTTGCTATTTCGGGATCGCGCCGCAGGGGACTTGCGCCCACGGCACCGGCGTCGCGGCGCTGTCCTACCTTACCGGCTGGCCGGCGGCGGAGATCGACGCGCTGATCGCGTTGTTCTGGCCGGGCGACGAGACCGATCCGCCGGGCTGGAAGACGGTCGCGGGCCTCGTCATCCTCAACCGAGTCTTCGAGCTTTCGCGGACCAGCGCGCTCGGCGTCCAGGGGCTCGCCGCGATCGCCGGCTTGGCCGGCACGAGGCTCAAGACCGCCTCGGGGCTCGACAGCGCCGCCTGGGACGCTTTCACCGCGGCCGCCGCGGCGATGAAGGCCGCGCTCGCCGCCCGCTACGGCACCGAGGCGTTCGACCTGCTCTATCGCGAGATCGAGGGCACGTTGCTCACCCAGCAGCGCGACGCCCTCAACGGCTTCGCAGTGTTCGTCGTGAGCGGCGTGACGGAACTGGCCGCGGTCGACTCGATCCCGAAGCTGTCGGAATATCTGCTGCTCGACCTCGAGATGTGTGGGTGCGATTCCACCTCCTATATCGCGCAGGGCATCGCCAGCGTGCAGGCCTATATGCAGCGCGCCCGGATGAACCTGGAGCCGGGGGTAACGGACATACTGGTGCCGGAGAGCTGGTGGCCCTGGCTCAGCGGCTACCGGCTCTGGGAAGCCAATCGCAAGATCTACCTCTATCCCGAAAACTACGTCGATCCGGAGCTGCTGCAGAGGGCCTCGCCGCTCTATTACGAGTTCAAGGACGAGATACTCCAAAACGAGATCGACGAGCCGCACGTCGCCCAGGCCTATACCGCCTATTTCACCGGCCTGGCCGAGCAGGCGAGCCTCCATCCCGTCTCCGTCTATCTGTCGGCGACGGCCGACGCCCGGACCGGCGAGGAGACCGAAACCCATTATCTGTTCGGCCGAACCAACACCGAGCCCTACACCTATTTCCACCGAGCGCTGCACCAGACCGGGATCTGGACGCCGTGGCAGAAGATCGATCTGACGATCAATGCCGCCGCGATCAGCTCGGCCCATGCCTATGGGCGGCTGCTGATCTTCTGGGCGGAGACCGCGAGCGAGAGCGGCGCGGCGATCAAGGATGCCAATGCCGAGCCGCAGCGGATGATCAATTCGACGCTGCGCTACTCATTCGTGGACGCCGCGGGGACCTGGATCCAGCCGCAGACCCTGATCAGCGACTATGTCGTGGCGGTCCATCCCAATCCCTATCTGGCGAGCTTCACCGGAGGTTCGGGCACCTATCTCGCCAACCAATATGACGAGACCCGAATCTGGTGGCAATTGCCGCACGTCTACAAGCTCGAGCGCGGCCTGACCGGCGCCGGCCGGATCAGCTTCGTCGCCAACCTGAACCTCGCCGCCGGCCCCGGCACCCTGTTCGCGCAGCAGATCGAGGTCGGCGACCGCATCCGGGCCGCGGGTCAGGAGCGCAAGGTCGCCGCGGTCGTCGGCACCCAGCTCCTCGTCGACCAGAACTGGTCGGTGGACGCGACGAACGCCAAATATGTGATCATTCCCAAGAATCCGTCGAAGGACCGTTTCCCTCCCTTCCAAGGCGCCGGCAAGATCAGCTTCGTTGCCGGCCTCACCCTCATCTCCGGGGATCCGCAGAGCAAGTTCGACCAGCAAATATCGGTCGGCGACCAGATCTCCGCCAATGGCGAGACACGCGTCGTGCTCGCCGTCTTCCCGTCGCCCACCCTCCCCCAATTGCTGGTCGACCTGGCTTGGGGAAGCACGGGCAGCAACGTCGACTATACGATCATACCAGGCGGGATCGGCTCGGAGCGGCTGCTGGTCACCTATGGCAGCCCGATCGACAGCGCGCTGGCGCCGGCCGCCGGCAACCCGCCGACGGCGATGCCGAACCCGGGGCGCGACAATTATCTTTCCGAGCTGAACGACTTCAATCAAGCACTGTTCGCGACCCTCGTTCTCTCCGACCGGGCGAAGACCTTTCCCAATCCTTCCGGCAGCGGCACGCTCGCCGGGCAGGTGACCGGCGGCTATGCCGTCCAGCTGAACGAGGCGCTGGAGGGCGCCGAAGCGCGCGTGCTCAGCATGAACTGGGACTATGCCGCGGTGGCGACGGCCAATCTTCAGCCTTACATCGGAGTCGTCGACCGCAACAATTCGATCCTGCGCGTCGCGCTCAGCCAGAACAGCTTCGGAAACAATTACTGGTCGGCATCGCCGCCGCTGGAATCGCAGCCGGTCGCGGGCTCCAGCACCGGCACGCCGATCCTCTACAACGTGCCGCCTTTCGCGTCCTGGCTGGTTCCGGTGTCCAACCAGATCGGTGCGTTCGTGTTCGGCTTCGGCGCCGAATCCTATCTGGCCGAGAGCACCGAGCCGGGCCTGCTCAGACTGTCGCAGACCAGCTTCACCCAAGCCTATCCGACCAGCGCCGGCAACCTCAACGAGCAGATCGTGTCGGCGGGCGCCTACACCGCTCAGGCGATCCCGTTCGACCAGCTCAAATTCCGCTTCACCCGGCTCGGCACGACCGTGGTCGACCGGCTGAGCCGCCGGCTGCTCGCGCTCGGCCTCGACGGGCTGATCTCCCTCGAATCGCAATATCTGCCCGAGCTGCCGTTCGACCGCTTCTACAGCAAGACCACCGGTCAGCCCGGGGCGGCCCTCGACACCGCCCATCTGCCGCCCGACCTGATGGATTTCAACGGCGCCTACGGCCTCTATTTCTGGGAGGTCTTCTTCTACAACGTCTTCCTGATCGCCGACCGATTGAACGGCAATCAGCGCTTCGAAGCCGCCAAGGGCTGGTACGAGAAAATCTTCAACCCGACGCAGCCGCTCATGGCCGGCGAGACTGCCGAAGACCGCTACTGGCGCTTCCGCCCGTTTCGCGACCTCACGCTCGAGACTCTGATCGAGATCCTGACCAATCCGGCGCAGATCGCGGTTTACGAGAACGATCCGTTCGATCCCAACGCGATCGCGCGACTGCGCCCGGGCGCCTACCCCAAGGCGATCGTGATGCGCTACGTCGACAATCTGATCGACTGGGGCGACATGCTGTTCGCGCAAGACACGCGCGAGAGCATCACCCAGGCGACCGATCTCTACACGCTCGCCAATGATCTGCTCGGCCCCCGCCCGATCGCGACCGGCAACTGCCCGACCCAGGCGCCGAAAAGCTATGACGAGATCAAGGCTGCCTACGATACGAGCGGCACGGTGGCCGGCGCCACCGCCGAGACCGTGACGCTCGACGGCGCCGCCTCGTCGGCAGACCATTTCTACGACGGGCTGACCATCGCGATCACCGAGGGCCCGGGCATCGGCCAGATCCGGACGATCGCCGAATATGACGGCGAAACCCGCACCGCGCAGCTGTTGCGGGCGTGGAGCAACCCGATCCCCGACACGACCTCCAAATACCAGCTCTCGGGCATCCCGGCCTTCTACATCGACCTCGAGAATGGTGCGTCGGGCCTCACCGCGGTCGAGCTCTCGGACGTGCCGTTCAACGACCTCTCTACCTATTTCTGCGTGTCCGAAAATGCCGATCTGATGGCCTATTGGGACCGGATCGAGGACCGGCTGTTCAAGATCCGTCACTGCATGAACATCGACGGGGTCGAACGCAGCCTGGCGCTGTTCGCGCCGCCGATCGATCCGAACGCGCTGATCCGCGCCGCCGCGGCCGGAGCGCTCTCGCCGACCGGCGGCATCCTCGCCGAGCCGGCGGTGCCCTATTACCGCTACGACGTGATGATCGAGAAGGCGCGGGCCGCCGCCGCCGGCGTCAGCCAACTCGGCGCCGCCCTGCTCGGAGCGCTCGAGAAGCAGGACGCCGAGGCCCTCGCCTTGCTCAGCAATGCGCAGCAGTCGGGCCTCCTGAAGCTCACCACCCAGATCAAGGAGCAGCAGATCGAAGAGGTGAAGGCGACCGGAATCGGCCTGCAGCAAGCCTATGAGAATGCCACGACCCGCTACGACTATTACACCAAGCTGCTTGCCGAAGGGCTGTCGCCCGGCGAGGTCCAGAGCCTGGACGCGATGGCCGACGCGCTCGCCTTCAACATCCTGGCAAGCATCACCAAGACGGCTTCTTCGATCGGCTACGCGGTGCCGCAGGTCGGCTCTCCCTTCGCGATGACCTATGGCGGACAGCAGCTCGGCGCGGTGCTGACCGCGGCGGGCGACGTGTTCGAGATCGGCTCGGCGGTCGCCACCTACATCTCCCAGCGCAGCCTGACCACCGCGGGCTACGATCGCCGCACCGCGGAATGGCAGCTGCAGCAGTCCCTCTCCGCGCTCGACATGAAGCAGGCACAGGCTCAGATCGACGCCAATGCGCTCCGCCTGCAGATCGCCGAGCGCGAGCTGGTCGTGCACCGGCAGCAGATGGCCGACGCCGCGGCCATGGACTCCTTCCTCAAACGCAAGTTCACCAATCAGGCGCTCTACCAGTGGATGGCGGGCCGCCTCTCGCGCATCTACTTCCAGAGCTACACCCTGGCCTTCGATCTCGCCCGCTCGGCGGAGCGGGCCTACCAATATGAGCTTGGCAGCGAGAAGACCTTCCTCGCCTACGGCTATTGGGATAGCCTGAAGAAGGGCCTGACCGCGGGAGAGGCGCTGACTCAGGCGCTCGACCAGCTGGATTCCGCCTATCTCGCCGGAAACGCGCGCCCACTGGAGATCGAGCGCACGATCGCGCTCAGCCAGCTCGATCCGGTCGCGTTGATGCGGCTCAAGGAGACCGGGATCTGCGAGTTCGCGCTGACCGAGAAGCTGTTCGACGAAGATTATCCCGGCCATTTCATGCGCCAGATCGCCAGCCTCGCGGTCTCGATCCCGGCCGTGATCGGGCCCTATCAGAATTTCCGGACCGTCCTCACGCAGCTCAGCGACGCCGTGGTGCTCAAGCCCAATGCCGAGGCGGTCGCCTTCCTGATGGGCAGCAGCGAGAAGCCGGTCCCGCCGGGGGCGCTGCGCACCAATTGGTGGCCGAACCAGCAGGTCGCGATCTCGAGCGGGATGAACGATGCCGGCGTGTTCGAGCTCAATTTCGGCGATCGGCGCTATCTGCCGTTCGAGAAGACCGGCGCAGTGTCCGGCTGGCGGCTCACCATGCCGCCGCAGACCAATCATTTCGATTTCGCCACGATCACCGACGTGATTCTGACCCTGCGCTACACCGCGCTCGACGGTGGAACGGCGTTCCGGAGACAGGTCACCGCGCTGCCGGACATGGCCGCCTACGACGGCGCGGTCTTCCTGCCGCTGCGCCAATATTATCCGGACGCCTGGCACCAGTTCATGACCGCGCATCCCGATCCAGCGTCGCAGACCCTGGCTTTCGCGGTTCCGCCGAGCGTCATCCCCGCGCACCTTTCGAATACGAAGCTCACGGGTTTCTTCCTTCAGCTCTATCTCGGCGAGGACGCGACTCTGGCGACCGGTTCCGATTTCCTCACCTTCAACGCGAGCGACGCGGCGGGCGGCTCGGTGAGCGTGACCCTGAACGCACGCGCCAATTGCACCTACGCCTTCGCGTCGCCCCTGGACTTCGCCGGGGTCAGCGTCGGCGCCCGGACCCTGGTCTTCAATCTCGCCCAGGTTCCGGCCGACCTGAAGAAAGACGGCTATCTCGATCCGGAGAAGATCACCGGGATCGGCCTGGTCCTGGATTACCGGGGAACCATCGACTGGAATTGATCGCGCCGCTGTTCAGCGGGGAGGGACAAGAATGACGGACCAACACCGACCGTGCTGCGTGGAGAACGTGAAGAAGATCGATGGCCGGCTCTGCTCCGAGGAATTGTGCGGAATCATCGCCGAGGAACTGAACCAATATTGCATGTATGCGGGCGCCCCGCCCTGCTCGCCGCTGCCGTTCCTGTCGAATGGCGAGGTCTGCTATTGCTGCTGCCCCGGAACGGGCAACGCCGCCGACACACCGTTCGAGTCGGCCGAGGACGAATTCGTCCGCGCCCAGGACCTCGCCCCCGGGGTGGACCGGATCCTGGCCGGCCGCTACCGCGCCGGCGACGGGGCGCCGCGCTGGGACGCCCGGATCGTCGACCATTCGGTCGGGATCGTCGCCGGCGGCGGCGAGGGCGAGCCCGCTTTCGATTACATTTATTATCTCGCCTATCAGATCGCCGACGAAGAGGAGCCCCGTGCCATCGTCGGCACGCGTGACCAGCTTTTCCTGCGGCCCAGCGCCCGGGTCACGCCGATCCAGCATCTGCGCCCTGGCGATGAGCTGGTCGGCGCGCGCGGGGGAATCGGCCGGGTGGCGTTCACGGTGCCGTCCCACTATCGCGGCGCCCTCCACCAGCTCGCCCTCGCCGGCTTCGACAACAAGAAGCTCGACGGCCACCTGCTCAGCGCCAACGGCGTGGTGACCGCGGATTATTCGGTCCAGCTCGCCTTCTCTACCGGCGAC
>JBEVDE010000020.1:0-2537 GCA_040514175.1 Allosphingosinicella sp.
CGGAAACAGCGCCCGCATCGACCGCAGCGGCTTGCCGCCGGCAAAGGAAGCCGTCCCGTTCCAGCCCTGCAGCGCGATGCCGAGCGTGACGAAGCCGAGCTGGATGTCGCCCGCCTCCAGCAGGCGGATGTTCTCCGCCGGCCCTTCGGTCGACCGCGCCACGACCAAAATCCCGAGTTCCCGGGTGAGGACGCGGGCGAGGCCCTCGCCGTACGCGGCGTAGGTGCCTCCCGGCGACGCGGTGCCCACGGTGAGCGATGGCGGCCAGTGCGGTTCCGCCGCCGGCACGGGGCGGCCCATGCTGCCGAGGACGAGAGCCGCCGCTCCGAGGGCGATCAGCGCGCGACGCATCATGGGAAAAGTCCTTCCGATCGGCTGTACCCCGGCAGTGTCCCGCAGCTCATCGGCCATGGGAAGTGCGATTAACGGCACGCGCGATTATCGGTAACGGCGCGGCGTCCCTCGGATCGTGCGCGGTTGCGAGTGACGGTGTTGCGCGCATCGCCCTCCTCGACCTCCGGACCTTGAATCGGACCCAAGCCTCTCATTGAAGCTGGACCACTGTTCCTTGTCGATCCCTGCTCTAGGTGACCGAAACGTCTTCCGGCGCTCCGCGGATCGGTTCGTTCGGGATCGGCGGCGCGCGCGAGGCGGCGGCGCCTGCCCGTTGCGCAGGCGCCTGAAGCGGTGCAGGTTGTGTTCGTTTCCCTCCGACGGCAATCCACATTTTTGAAGCGTCTCGCATAGGGAGGCTACCTTGGACCAGCCCCGCGACGGTGATCCGCTCGAGACCAGGGAATGGCTCGATTCGGTCGAAGGCGTGCTGGAGGTCGGCGGTCCGGAACGCCTTCACTTTCTCCTCGAACAGGTGGTGGAAGGTGCACGGCGCCGGGGCGCGCCGGTCCCGTATTCGGCGAACACCCCCTATCTCAACACGATCCCGGTCGAGCGGCAGCCGGCCCATCCGGGCAACCGCGCCGTCGAGCACCGCATCCGCTCCGCGATCCGCTGGAACGCCCTCGCCATCGTGCTCAAGGCGAACAAGGAATCCTCCGAGCTCGGCGGCCATATCGCGAGCTTCCAGTCCGCCGCCACGCTCTACGACACCGGCTTCATGCACTTCTGGCGCGCCGCGTCGGACGCGCATGGCGGCGATCTCGTCTACGTGCAGGGTCATTCCTCGCCCGGCATCTATGCCCGCGCTTTCCTCGAGGGCCGGCTGACGGAGGACCAGCTCGTGAACTTCCGCCAGGAGGTCGACGGAAGGGGGCTTTCCTCCTACCCGCATCCGTGGCTGATGCCGGATTTCTGGCAGTTCCCGACGGTCTCCATGGGCCTCGGTCCCCTGATGGCGATCTATCAGGCGCGCTTTCTCAAGTACCTGCACTTTCGCGGCCTTACCCGCACCGAAGACCGTAAGGTCTGGGCCTTCATGGGCGACGGCGAAATGGACGAGCCGGAGAGCCTCGGGGCGATCTCCCTCGCCGGCCGCGAGAAGCTCGACAATCTCGTCTTCGTCATCAACTGCAACCTGCAGCGCCTCGACGGGCCGGTGCGGGGCAACGGCAAGATCGTTCAGGAACTCGAGGCGAACTTCCGGGGCGCCGGCTGGAACGTCATCAAGGTGCTGTGGGGCTCGGGCTGGGACGCGCTGCTCGCCAGGGACGACAGCGGCATGCTCGCGAAGCTGATGGAGGAATGCGTCGACGGCGAATATCAGGACTTCAAGTCCAAGGACGGCGCCTATATCCGCGAGCACTTCTTCGGCCGCTACGAGGAGACGAAGGCCCTCGTCGCCGGCATGTCGGACGACGAGATCTGGAAATTGACCCGCGGCGGACACGATCCGAGCAAGGTCTATGCCGCCTACGCGGCCGCGGTCGCTCACCAGGGCCAGCCGACGCTCATCCTCGCCAAGACCGTCAAGGGCTACGGCATGGGCGAGGCGGGCGAAGGCCAGAACATCACCCATCAGCAGAAGAAGATGGGCGAGGCGGTGCTGCGCCAATTCCGCGACCGCTTCCAGATCGATCTTTCGGACGCGCAGCTCAACGAGATGCCGTTCATCCGCTTCTCCGAGGGCAGCCCGGAGATGGAGTACCTGCGCGCCCGCCGGCAGGCGCTCGGCGGCCCCCTGCCGTCCCGACGCCGCAAGTCGGAGCCACTGCCGGTGCCGCCGCTCGCCGCATTCGAGGCGCAGCTGAAGGGAACCGAAGGCCGCGAGATTTCGACCACCATGGCCTTCGTGCGGGTGTTGAACCAGCTCCTGCGCGACAAGACCATCGGCAAGCGCGTGGTGCCGATCGTGCCGGACGAAAGCCGCACCTTCGGCATGGAGGGCATGTTCCGCCAGTTCGGGATCTTCAGCCAGGTCGGTCAGCTCTACCGGCCGGAAGACGCCAACCAGCTCATGTTCTACAAGGAGGACAAGACCGGCCAGATGCTCCAGGAAGGCATCAACGAGCCGGGCGCGATGGCCTCCTGGATCGCGGCCGCGACGGCCTATTCGACGTCGAACGCGCCGATGATCCCGTTCT
>JBEVDE010000434.1:0-5180 GCA_040514175.1 Allosphingosinicella sp.
GTGCTCGATCGAGCGGATCATGACGGCCGAGAATCCGAACTGGCGGCAGATCGCCTGCGATCCCGCCTCGACCGGGATCGAGGACCTCGGCCGCAGCCCCGAGCCCGCGAGGAGGATCGGCCAATGACCGCCCGCCACACCAAATTCTATCTCGATAAAGAGAATAAGAAGTGGAAAGGCGTCTGCGCCGGGATCGCCGATTATACCGGCGTCGACGTCACCATCATCCGCATCGGCCTCGTCATCCTGACCTTCGTCGGCGGCTTTCCCTGGACCTTCATCGCTTATTGGGTCGCCGCCTGGCTGGCCCCGGTCAAGCCGCGCGAGTTCGCCGTCGAGACTCCGGAGCAGACCAAATTCTGGCAGGGCGTCCGGGCCTCGCCGGCGCGGACGGTGCGCGACGTCCGCTCGCGCTTCCGCGAGATCGACCGGAGGCTGGCCGAGGTCGAGACCTATGTCACCAGCTCGAACAGCCGCCTCGCCCGAGAGATCGAGCAGCTGCGCTAACCAGTGATCTGACCGGAGGGAAAGTCCATGTTCGGAGAATTGATCCCGATCGTCGCCATCCTCGCGACGGCCGCCGTCATCATCCAGGTCATCAGCTACATGCGTTTCCGCCAGGTGAGTCCGGGAACGGCGGCCGGCGACCTGGAGGGGGCCCGGGAGAATGAGCGGCTCTCCCGCGAGAACGACATTCTGAGGCGCACCGTCGGCCGGCTCGAGGAGCGGATGGCGGTGCTCGAGCGGATCGCCACCGACCCGGCCGAGCGGACCGCCCGCGAGATCGAAAGCCTGCGCTGAGGCGCGAGACAGTGAGAAAGGGAGGATAATGGGCGGGGACGAAATCGCAGTCTTCATCGTCGTCATGACCGCGCTGGTCGCGACGACCTTGCTGATCCTGAGCTGGATGCGGGGCCGCCACCGGCTCGCCGAGCTCGGCGCCGAAACCGCGCACAGGCCGGAAGCGGCGCGCGAGATAGAGCTTCTGAGCCAGGAAAATGCCGGGCTGAGGGGCAAGGTCGGCCGGCTCGAGGAGCGGCTTTCGGTGCTCGAGCGGATCGCCACCGATCCCGCCGAGCGGACCGCCCGCGAGATCGAGAGCCTTCGCTGAGCAGGACAAACGCCGGCCGGCCCGGGCCATCCAGGGCCGGGCCGGGGAATCAAGGAGCGACAAGACATGGCAAGTTGGATCTGGGTGCTGATCCCGCTCGCGGCGATCCTCGCCGGGGTGATGAAGCGCTGGCTCGACATCAAGGAAAAGCAGATCGCCGCGGTCACCACCCAATCGGCCGAGAAAGCGGCGCAATATGCCGCCCATACCGACCGGCTCGAGCAAAGGGTGCGGGTGCTCGAGCGGATCGTCACCGACAAGGGCATCGACGTCGCCGACGAGATCGAGCGGCTGCGCGACCAGCGGCCGGTCAACTGAGACCGGCCGGGCGCTGGGAGGAGCTTCGATGAACCAGTTCGAGATGGTGGTGCTGATCGTGGCGATCGTCATGCTCGCCAGCGTGTTCCGGTCCCGAATGGGCGTGGGCCGCCGCCGCGACCGTGGCGGCGACCCGGTCCAGGCCACCGAGGAGAATGAAAGGCTCAGATCGGAAGTTCGCGCCCTCCACGAGCGCATCGCCGTGCTGGAGCGGATCGCGGTCGAGAAAGAGAACAGCCTCGACCGCGAGATCGAGAAGCTTCGCGACCGCTAGGAGAGGAAGGATGAACGACCCCGCAAGCCTCGCCGCCTTGTCCGCCTCCGGACTGCTCGCCCTCGGCCTCGCCAGCGCGGCCCTGCTCAAGGCCTGGCACGGCTGGCTGGAGCTGAGGCGGATGGAGCTGGGCAGGCGCGGGGCGCGCCGGCCGGGCGGGCGGCTGGAGGTTTCGGAGCTTCGCGAGCGGGTCCGGCGGCTCGAAAGGATCGCCAGCGGCGCGGAGGGCTAGGCTTCCACAAATCCCCTCTCCCGCCTTTCGCGGGAGAGGAGGGGCCCAAGCGCAGCTTGGGAGGCGAGGGTCTTGCGGAGTCCGGCGTACAGACCCTCACTTCCCGCCGCTTCGCGGCGGGCCCCTCCTCTCCCGTGAAGGACGGGAGAGGGTGAAAGTCAGCTTTGCCCGCACCATCCACTCTGATAGCGCCCACCCCATGCCCTCCCCTGCCCTCGCCGACGTCCAGGCCGATTACGAATTGCTCGAGGCGGACGACCGCTATCGGCTGCTGATCGATCTCGGCCGCGCGCTGGAGCCGATGCCGGACGCGCTCAAGACCGATTCGACCCTGGTGAGGGGCTGCTCCGCCTCGGTCTGGCTGTATCCGGTGCCGGGGCCCGACGGACGGCTTCACTTCCTCGCCGACAGCAACGCCGCGATCACCAAGGGCATCGTCGCGCTCGTCCTGCTCGCCGTCCAGGACCGAAGCCCCGAGGCGATACTCGCCACCGACGTCGAGGCGGCGCTGGCGCCGTTCGACCTCAAGAACCAGCTCAGCTCCAACCGCACCCAGGGCATTCCCAACATGATCGCCCTCGTCCGGGCGACCGCCGCCCGGCTGGCGGCATGAGCCGGCCCGGCACGGACGGCGGCTTCGATCCGGCCCTGTTCACCGAATATGCGCGCCGGGTCGGCCATGGCGGGGCGCTCGGCATCCTCTACGTCGGCCACGGCCCGGACTGGGTCGAGCTCGGCCTCGACTGGCGGGAGAAACTGGTCGGGGTGCCGGCGACCGGGGTGCTCGCCTCCGGGCCGATCATCAGCCTGATGGACATGGCGACGAGCATGGCGATCTGGGTCAAGCTCGGCCGCTTCCGGCCGCAGGCGACGCTCGACATGCGCGTCGACTATCTGAGGCCGGCGGCGCCCGGCAGGCGCATCGTCGGCCGCGGCGAATGCTATGGCGTGACGAAGAGCGTCGGCTTCGTGCGGGGGCTGGCGCATGACGGCGAGGCGGCCGATCCGGTCGCGCACGTCACCGGGACGTTCATGTTCACGGCGCCCTGAAACCGTCGCTCCAGCGGCAGCCGGGGCCGGTGCTTCGCTGGAATGACGGGTGGGCGATCAACTTCAGTCGAAATCGGGATCGGGCATGCCCACGCCGCCGCCGCCTCGGTGAGGCCTGGAATGATAGCCTTTGGGCGCGTCCGGAACGCGCCCGGTGCACCCGGTTGAGCAGCTGTGGATCAGCAGAGGCGCAATGTCCGTCCCGATCCGCTGGGTGGTCCAAAGGACCTGGGGACGGCTTTCGCCGAACGGCCCGTCGCAGACACTGCAAGTGCCCGGCACGAGGACATCGACCGGGCCCGACAGCCTGGGAAAGGGCAATCGCGTTTTGGCGTTGCCGTACAGCGCCCGGGTGCTCATCCGCGTTTCGCGCAGGCGCGCGCAACGGGTAATCTCATAGGGCAGCCAGTGCAGCGAGTAGGAGGTGTAGATGTCCAGATTCTCCATCGCCTCCAGTCGTCCGATCTCAGGCGGAAGCCGGCGCAGGTGACTCCCGTAGAGGCGCAGATGACGGATCCCCGCGAGGCTTTGCATCTCGGGCGGCAAGGCGATCACGCCGGACCATCGATCGGCCGGCATCCCCGCCGACGGTTCGAACCCGGCGGCGGCCGCCGTATCGCCTTCGGCGATCAGGGCCAGCAGGGCTTGCCATCCCGGCGCCGAGCTGTCCTGAATGTCCGAATGAAGTCTCGGGACCGAGGGAGCGCCCCTTTTCCCGCGCGGCTCGAGGCACGCGCAATGGCCGCCGCGCTCCACACGCCGGGCGGCGGCCAGGGTGACGGGGTCGACGGCGAATGTCGGTGGCGGCGATCCTGGCCCAGTCAGGCCGAAGATGTTCCTGAAGATGCTCACCTTGCGGCCGGTTCCAGGTGAAAAACCGGGACGGTACAGGTTTTCAGGCGGTTCATGAAGCTGCCGCCCGCGCGCCGAGAAAATCCATGCCGTCCCCGATTTTGAAAATCGGTGTCAGACACCGAATTTCGGAGGCCAACGAAATCAAGGCCCTGGAAATCCGGTGTCAGACACCGAATTTCCGGTCTGGATCATTCCACCCGGAAATCCGTGACGATCAGGCGGGCCGGGCCGGTGGCGACGATGCCGTGGCCGAAGCCGTCGCCGCCGCCGAGGACGAAGCCGACCTGGTCGGCGGCGGCCAGGGCGGCCCGGAAGGCGGCGGGGCTGGTGGTCGCCTTGCTCGTCTCGACCGCCGTCCAGGCGCCGTCGAGCGGCGCGACCATGACATGATCGCCGGGCGTAAGCGGGGTCTGGGTGGCGAAGGTGGCGTACCAGCGATAGGCTTCGAAGCGACCGCGCCCGCTCCAATTGTCGCCGGCGCGCTGGAAATAGAGGGTGATCATCGAGGGCGAGCGGCCGTCGCTCGCCGCCAGCAGGCTTGCGCCGCGCGCCGTCTCGACCCGGTAGCGCATGACGATCCGGCGCTTGCCGGTGAGCGGGCCGTGGCGGAAGGTGACGGCATGGACGCTCCCGGGCGGGCGCGGCAGATCGACCTGGAAGCCGCCGCCTCGGCGCGGGGTCGGATGAAGCGGCACGCCCCGCGAGTAATTGCGGCCGCGCACGATCGGGCCGATCACCCAGGCCTGCGGGTTGGACGCGGCGGATGGCTGGGCACTGGCCTGCGATTCGACCCCGCAGGCGGAGAGGGAGAAGGCGGCGAGGAAGGCGGTGCGAATGAGCATGGTCGGCATTGTGAGGGCACCTTCATGTCTGCCTGCTGAATTCCTCCCCGGCATTCGCCGGGGAGGGGGACCGCGCGCAGCGCGGTGGAGGGGCTCTTCAAACTCCGTAGAACCCCTCCACCATGCTTCGCATGGTCCCCCTCCCCCGGAAAACCGGGGGAGGATTTAGGTTCCCCGCCTTTCCTCCGACTTCCTCAGCACCTCATAGGCCGCCTGGACGGCCTGGAAACGCTTCGCCGCCTCCGAATCGCCCGGCGCGGCATCGGGATGGTTGGCTTTGGCGAGGCGGCGATAGGCGGCCTTGACGGTCTCGAACGGAGCGTCGGACTCGACCTCGAGGGTCTCGAGGGCGCGCATCTCGTCGCGGCTCCGGCTGCCGTCGCCGGGGCCGCCCCAGCCATAATGACCCGCCTGCTTGTAGCCGTTGGCGCCGCGCCTCTCCTCGGCCTCGCGGGCGGCGGCATCCTCGGCGGTCAGCCCTTCGAAATAATTCCAGTT
>JBEVDE010000092.1:0-5316 GCA_040514175.1 Allosphingosinicella sp.
CGAGCGACGCGCGCCCGTTCCGGGTCGCCGGAACCCCCGTCTACGGAGTCGACGGCAGCTGGGGAATCATCCCCGACGACCTGCGCGCCCACGGCCGCGACGAGCGGCTTCCGGTCAAGGCTCTGTACGACGACGTCGACCATTGGACGGCGATGCTGAAGGCGCTGGCGGGGAAATAGGAAGGCTAAATCCTCCCCGGCATTTGCCGGGGAGAGGGACCATGCGAAGCATGGTGGAGGGGCCTTGCTGACTCCGTAAAACCCCTCCACCGCGCTACGCGCGGTTCCCCTCCCCCGGAAAGCCGGGGGAGGAATTGGGTGCTTCCTATCCCATCGCCCCCGCCAGCCGCCGGCCTCGGCCGGTGAGGCCGTAGAGGGGCCTGGGCGGGAAGCTGTCCTCGAGGCGGCGGTCGGCCAGGCCGAGGTCGAGCAATTGCTTGAGCGCCAGCGAGAGCGAGCGGGGGCTGATCGGGCTGAGCTGCGCCTCGAGCCAGGAGAAGCGCTCCCAGCGCCGGTCGAGGCGGCGGACCACGGGCAGGGCCCAGCGGCCGAGTTGGCCCTGATCGAGCCCGAGCTGCCGCCGCGCCTCGATCACCCGAGCGCACCAGACGGCGACCGGGCGGCCGGCTTCGGTCAGCACATATTCCGGCCGAAGCGGATGGCCGTGGCCGGGATTGCGCATCAGCCAGCCCTTGCGGAGCAGCTGGTCGAGCGTCGCGGCGAGCATCGAGCGCGAGAGGCCGAGGCGGGCGGCGAGCGCGGCCGAGCGCACGCCGTCCTCGCGGCTCGCCAAAGCGAGCAGCGGCGCGAACCAGCGGCTCGCCACCAGCCAGCGAAGATCCTCCTCAGGTAACATAGAGCCTCTCTTACTTGACTATAAGAATAGCTGCTATAAAAATAGTACATCAAAGGAGAGAAATGATGGCCATTCGATTCGACGGTGGGCTGACCTGCGCGATCGGAGTCGGCGATCTCGACCGCTCCATCGCCTGGTATCGCGACACGCTCGGCTTCGACTTGCTCTACCGGCTCGACGACAATGCCTGGTGCGAGCTGAAAACGACGGTCGAGCGGGTCAATGTCGGCCTCTCCCAGGTCGAGCAGGCCGGCGGCAAGGGCGGCGCGACCCTCACCTTCGGAGTCGAGGACATCGAGGCCGCCAAGGCCGATCTCGACGCCCGCGGGGTCCGCCAGGACGGCCCGATCCGCGACATCCCCGGCCTCGTCCGGCTGCTCACCTTCTACGATCCCGACGACAATGCGCTGATGCTCTACGAGGATCTGCAGGGGCAGTGACCCGGCCAAGCTCCTCTCCCGCTTTCCGCGGGAGAGGAGGGGCCCGCCGCGAAGCGGTGGGAGGAGAGGGTCTGTACCGCCGAGTCAGTAAGACCCTCACCCCCCAAGCCTTCGGCTTGGGTCCCCCCTCTCCCGCGGAAAGCGGGAGAGGAGCATGCGGACGGCTGACGCATTTTCCCTTCCCACCCGGTTGCCCCCTTAAGCCTTCGGGTCTAAGCGGGCGGCACATTTGGCGGCGTCCTGCCGCCGTCCCGCTTTGACTGACTTTAGAAAGGCTGGAGCAGCCCCATGGCTCGCACGAAAATCGCGCTCATCGGCGCCGGCATGATCGGCGGCACCCTGGCCCACCTCGCCGCGATCCGCGAGATGGGCGACATCGTCCTCGTCGACGTCGCGGAGGGCATCCCGCAGGGCAAGGCGCTCGATCTCGCCCAGGCCGGGCCGATCGAGGGCTTCGACGCCCGGCTCACCGGAACCCAGGATTATGCCGACATCAAGGGCGCGGACGTGTGCATCGTCACCGCCGGGGTCGCGCGCAAGCCGGGGATGAGCCGCGACGATCTGCTCGGCATCAACCTGAAGGTGATGAAGGCGGTCGGCGAGGGCATCAAGGCGCATGCTCCGGACAGCTTCGTCATCTGCGTCACCAACCCGCTCGACGCGATGGTCTGGGCGCTGCGCGAATTCTCCGGGCTTCCGCACGAACGCGTCGTTGGAATGGCGGGCGTTCTCGATTCCGCGCGATTCCGTCACTTCCTTGCCGAAGAGTTCAAGGTCTCGGTCGAGGACGTCACCGCCTTCGTGCTCGGCGGCCATGGCGACACGATGGTGCCGGTGCCGGCCTATTCGGCGGTCGCGGGCATTCCCGTGCCCGACCTCATCAAGATGGGCTGGTCGACCCAGGAGCGGATCGACGCCATCGTCCAGCGCACCCGCTCGGGCGGCGGCGAGATCGTCGCCTTGCTCAAGACCGGCTCGGCTTATTACGCGCCGGCGACGGCGGCGCTGGAGATGGCCGAGAGCTTCCTCAAGGACAAGAAAAGGGTCCTTCCCGCCGCCGCCTTTCTGACCGGCCAATATGGGGTGAACGACCTTTATGTCGGCGTGCCGGTGGTAATCGGCGCCGGCGGGGTCGAGCGGATCGTCGAGATCGAGCTGGACGAGAGCGCCAAGGCCAATTTCCAGGTGTCGGTGGACGCGGTCAAGGAGCTGCTGGTAGCCTGCAGGGCGATCGACGGCAGCCTGGCCTGACCGGCCATGTTCCGCAGGAACCCGTCATGAAGCGCCTTGCCGCCCTCATCGCCCTTGTCGCGGCGGCCGGCGCCGGCGGACCGGCGGCGGCGCAGATGGGCGCGAGATGGGCCACCGGCGACACCGCGATCACGACCCTCGGCTTCGGCGGAGCCGACCCGCCGCCGGTCCGTGCCGACCGCTCGACGGAAGATATGGCGAGGCTTTTCAAGACCGCCTGCCTGGACACCGGAGGACGGACGGAAGCGATCGACGCCGCCGTGGCCGATGGCAGGCTGGCTCTGGTCGGAATCAACTTCACGGTGACCGCCACCAAGAAGCGGCCGGAGCTGAAATTGCGGCTGTGGAGAGGCCCCGGAATCGTCATCGCCCGGACCGACGGCTTTTCCGACGTTCGCGAAGCGCAGTGCAGCGCATCCTTCCATCCCCTCACCCATCCGACGAGCATGGCCTTGACGGAGGGAATGACGAAGGTGCTGGGCGCGCCCTCCAATGCCGCGGAAGCGACTGGGAAGAATGGCAAGAGGGCCAAGCGCTACGTTCCGATCTGGACCCTGTCCGACGGCGCGGGAGCGCCTGTCATCGTCAACGGCATCGCCATGCGCGGCGGCCGCTTCACAGCCGATTCGGTGCTGATGGCGGCCCGCGCGGCCGCGACGGCGGTGCGATGATGGGGAGTCGCTGCGAATGATCGCGATCGCTTTGCCTTTGCTGCTGGCGGCCGGGTCCGGCTCCGTGCCGGAACGGGAGATGCTCGACTCCTTCAAGGCCGCCTGCGCCCGCACCGGCAACGACATCGCGCCGATGAAGGCGGATGCGGCCCGTTCCGGCTGGACCGAGATGGCCGAGGAGTCGGAGCCGCGGGTCGGCCGCCTCGTCAGGATGGGCCGGGAGGCGACGGAGAAAGAAGGCACTTCCACAGGCGCCACCTACCGGCGCAGGCTCGGCGGCCGCGACATCTTCCTGATCGTCTCGCGCTACCAGGACAAATCCGGCTTCTGGGGCACGGGCTGCCGGCTCTACGATTTCGAGGCGACCAGGCCGCTCAGCCCCAAGCTCCTGACCAAGTGGATGGGCAAGCCCCCGACCGGAATCCAGGAGCCCGCTCCCGGCTTGTCCAAGCGGCTTTGGGAGCCCGGCTGGCGCGACGGGATCACCCTCGAAGTCAATCACGTCCCCCAGAATCACCCGGCCGGGAAAACTTACGGCCTCAGCGGCAACATCCTCGTCGCCCAGGCCATCGGAGGGTTCTGATGTCGATCCCCGCCAGAGTCGGAGCCGGTCTGGCCATTTGCGCGGCGCTTGCCGCGACGACTCCTGAACAGGCACGAGCGGCGGCCGGATATCCACTGGAAGCCGTCCTCGCCGACGCCCGGCGGCTCTGTGCGGCGAGCCCGGATGTCCAGGTTGCGGCCGAGGGACGGCTTCCGGCGGGCTGGAAGGTGGTGATTCCGCACCAAGGCAGCTGGCACGATACCTATCTCAAGGAGTATCAACGGGGCCCCTCCAGGAAGGATGTCCGAGCTCTGGCCGCAACGGTCGAGGGGCGCTCCCTCGAGGCGGTCGTGGTGACGGTCTACGGCCAGCAGGAATCCACGATCTGCGAAGTGGTCGACCGCGGCGCCGTCTTTTCCCCCGACGACGAGCGGATGAGCCGCTGGGCCGGCCGGCCGCCGGTGATCGCCCGCAAGGACCGTTACCCGGGCCTTTACGGCTGGACCTGGAGCCCGGGGCTGGACCCGGCGAGCCATACTGCCGTCGTCAATTACGCCACGGCGTCGGCCGCCGAGTCGATGGGCGTTCGAAGCGGCCTTACCTATCTTTCATTCACCTTACCCAGGCAGACGTCCAAATGAGCATCCTCGTCAACTCGTCGACCAAGGTCATCACTCAGGGAATGACCGGCGAGACCGGCACCTTCCACACCGAGCAGGCGCTCGCTTACGGGACCCAGATGGTCGCCGGCGTGACCCCGGGCAAAGGCGGTCAGGCCCATCTCGGCCTGCCGGTCTACGACACGGTCGAGGAGGCGGTGCGCGAGACCGGCGCCGACGCCAGCGTGGTCTACGTGCCGCCGCCCTTCGCCGCCGATTCGATCCTCGAGGCGATCGACGCCGAAGTGCCTTTGATCGTCTGCATCACCGAGGGCATTCCGGTGCTCGACATGGTCAGGGTGAAAAGGGCGCTGTCCGGCTCCAGATCGCGGCTGATCGGGCCGAATTGCCCGGGCGTGCTCACGCCCGGAGAGTGCAAGATCGGGATCATGCCCGGGAGCATCTTCCGCAAGGGCTCGGTCGGAGTCGTCAGCCGCTCGGGCACGCTCACCTACGAAGCGGTGTTCCAGACCTCCAACGCCGGGCTCGGCCAGACCACGGCGGTCGGGATCGGCGGGGATCCCGTCAACGGCACCAATTTCGTCGACGTGCTCGAGCTGTTCCTCGCCGACCCGGAGACCCAGTCGATCATCATGATCGGCGAGATCGGCGGCTCGGCCGAGGAGGACGCGGCCCCGGTCCTCGCCGACGAGGCGCGGGCCGGGCGCGGCAAGCCCGTCGTCGGCTTCATCGCCGGGCGCACGGCGCCTCCGGGACGGCGGATGGGCCATGCCGGCGCCATCGTCGCCGGCGGCAAGGGCGGCGCCGACGACAAGATTGCGGCGAGGGAAGCCGCCGGCATCCGCGTCAGCCCCTCGCCCGCCGAGCTCGGCACCACGCTGGCCGCGATGCTCAAGGAAACGGTCTAGGCCGCCCGCGCGTTTAGCGCGCAAGGA
>JBEVDE010000200.1:0-5083 GCA_040514175.1 Allosphingosinicella sp.
GCATAAAATCCTCCCCTCGGATATCCGATAGGAGGATGCGCCATCACTTTCCCGAAGGCAATCGGTCGGGGGAGCTCTGGTCCCCTCTCCCGTTTGTTACGGGAGAGGAGGGGCCCAAGCCGAAGGCTTGGGAGGTGAGGGTCTTGCTGACTCAGCGGTACAGACCCTCACCTCCCACCGCTTCGCGGCGGGCCCCTCCTCTCCCGCGAAAAAGCGGGAGAGGGGCTGGAAGGCTTCGCGCTGCTCGCTCGGGCCTGGGCTCAGGCCGCTTCGGACTGGTGGGTGGAATCTCCCTCGCCCGGCGCCGGGCGCTTGTCGAACACCTCGTCGACCAGGCCGAAGGCCTTGGCCTCGTCCGCGCCGAAGAACTTGTCGCGCTCGACCGCGCTCTCGATCGCCTCGATCGACTGGCCGGTATATTTCGCCATGAGCTCGTTCATCCGGTGGCGGATGCGGAGGATCTCCTTGGCCTGGATCTCGATGTCGGTGGCCTGGCCCTGGGCGCCGCCGGAGGGCTGGTGGACCATGATCCTCGCGTTGGTCAGAGCGACGCGCATGCCGGGCTCGCCGGCGCAGAGCAAAAAGGCGCCCATCGAGGCGGCCGGGCCGATGCAGACGGTGCCGACGCGGGGACGGATGTATTGCATCGTGTCGTGCATCGCCATTCCGGCCGTCACCACCCCGCCCGGCGAGTTGATGTACATGAAGATGTCCTTCTTCGGATTCTCGCTCTCCAGATACAGCAACTGGGCGGTGACCAGGGTCGCCATATGGTCCTCGACCTGGCCGGTCACGAACACGATCCGCTCCCTCAGCAGCCGCGAATAAATGTCGAAGCTGCGCTCGCCGCGGTTCGACTGCTCGATCACGATCGGAACGAGGCCGGCGATGATGTCTTCATGGTCCATGTGGGGAGAGTTCCTGCTCAGGGTTGTGTCGCCCAACACACATCGGAGCATAAGCGCGAAGGTTCAAGCCCCGCCTCCGCCCCTCCCCTCTTGCACCCGCTTTCCAGTTGCGGCACGTAATCTTTCGAGCGGGAGGCGGGAATGCGGCATTATCGGGTGAACAAGCTCGCCAAGCCGGGCGGCGTGGTGGTCAAGCGCAAGGACATATTGGCGAACAACGACCGCCAGGCGGTGGCGCGCGCCGAGGCCGATGCCGACTGCCCGGTCTGCGACGTCTGGCGCGACGGCGAGAAGATCGGCTCGATCACCTGAATCCGGTTCGCAAGCCGGGTATCCGACGTCATCGCTGAAGGGCCGATTGCCCGTTCGCCACGGGGCGTCCGAAGGCGGCGGTGAAGCGGACCCGGACCAGCCAGAAGACCATCGCCGCGAGCGTCGCGACCGGCGGCGCGAACCAGATGGCGAGGCCGCGCCAGGCGGCGGGGAATTCGTCCTGCTGGCCGAGGAAGAAGGAGAAAGCGGCGATCGCCAGGGCGGCGCACATCCGCCACAAATGGCGGGCGATCCGCTGGTGCCGGGCGAGCCGGCCGCGAAGGAGGAAATTGAGATCGAGCCCGGCCGCCAGCGCGGCGAGCAGGGCAAAGGGATAATGGGCCGCCGCCGGCAGGCTGTCGAACCGCCCGTTCGGGCTGGCGGAGGCGGCGAGGGCGAAGCCCAGCATCGCCGCCGCGCAGGCCAGCGCCACCGCGAGCCCCGCGCGCTCGGCTGCCCCTGCCTTCCCGTCCCGGCGTCGCGCGGCGAGCCAGGCCGTCGCCACCAGATAGGCGGTGAGGATTCCGATCACCGCCGTCCCCCGCTCCGACCGAGCGGCGGCGATCAGAGCGCCCGTCCCGGCCATGGCGAGCATGGCGGCGAAGAAGACCGTGCCGGCCCGGCCGTGGAGCCTCCCGCCCTTGCGGACCGCGAGCGCCGCGCCCCCCGCGAGCAGGGCGGCGCTGCCGGCGGCGATATGGAAGAGCGTGAAGGCGTTCATGATTTTGCCCTTGGCTATTTCGTGTCTTGGAGTATTACATAGGCAACACACCGTGGACATGATCGGGGAGGACAAAGGGATGATTGCAGGTTGCATCGACAAGATGCGCCGCGACGCCTGCGGCGGCTGCGAGCGCCGGGATGCCTGCGCCGGGCGCTTCCCGTTCGGGCCCAAGGCGCGCGGCGGCCGAACCGGCGCCGGGAGCAATCCGTTCTTCTCGTTCCTGGGCGACGTGGCGAAGGCTTTCGAAGCCCAGGCGTCGCTGCGCCGGGCGCCGCCGCGGACGAGTTCCTTCCGGGCCGAGGTGGAGAAAAGGCTCGAACCCTTGCTCGCCTCGGGCGAGGTCGGCATCGAACGCCTCGCCCGCGACCTCGGCTACAGCCGCCAGACGCTTTACCGCCGTCTAAAGGCGGAGGATGTGACCTACGAGCAGCTTCTGGACCGGCTTCGGCGGCGCCTCGCCTTACGCTTCATGCGCGAGGGGCTGTCGGTGAAGGACGCGGCCTACCGCCTGGGCTTCTCCGATCCGGCCGCTTTCTCGCGCGCCTTCAAGCGCTGGACCGGATCGAGCCCGAGCGGCGTGCGCACCCGGCATTGACCACCGTCATCCCGGCGGAAGCCGGGACCCATGAACACAGGCACCGGAGGAAAAGCTCCAACGGCGGTGTCCATGGGTTCCGGCTTTCGCCGGAATGACGGATTTCAGGCCGGCTCCACCTCCCGGCGCCCCTCGGTCGCGGTCACCTGGAAGTCGGCCGGGGTGAAGCCCTCCGCGGTTCCGCGCGCCTTGGCGACTCCGCCGGGGAAACCGCTCCGGTCGCTATAGTCGCGGCCGGTGTCGCCGCGGCGCTCGCTCTGCTCGGCGGCGAGGCTGGCGGCGGTGAGAAGGTCGATGGCGGTGATTCCGGCGACCGCGGCGAGCGCGATCCAGGCGTTGCGCCGCTGCGTTTCGTCGCCGTCGCGGATCCCGGCGGAGAGCGTGGCGAGATCGACAAGGTCGCCGGCGACCCGGCCCCAGATCGCCGGCGCGGGCGTGTCGGACAGGGCCCACAGGCCGGCGCCGAGCTCGCGCCCGCCATAGGCCTGGAGCAGGCGCTCGCGGCCTTCGAGGCCGAGCGTGCGGGCGAGCCTGGCCGGAGCGACGATCTCGGCGATTCCCAGCGCGAGCGAGAACCAGCCGAGGCCGCGGGCGACCCGGTCGGTCCTAGTCAGGCTTCGGTCGGGGCGGCTCGTCACCAAAGTGGAGGCGGCGTTCATTCGAAGATCCTTTCTCACGGCTTCAGCACCACTTTGATGCAACTGTCCTGCTTCTGCTCGAAGACCCGGTACATGCCCGGGCCCTCCTCGAGCTTCGCCTCATGGGTGATGACGAAGGAGGGATCGATCTGGCCCTCCTCGATTCGGCGGGTGAGGTCGCCGGTCCAGCGCCGGACATGGGTCTGGCCCATGCGGAAGGTCAGGCCCTTGTTCATCGCCATGCCGAACGGGACCTTGTCCATCAGGCCCGAATAAACGCCGGGTATGGAGAGCACGCCTCCGCCCCGGCAGACGTAGATCATCTCGCGAAGCACATGGGCGCGGTCGCTGACCATCAGCATCGCCTGCTTGGCCCGGTCGATCATGCCGTCGAGATGCGAGGAGGCGTGGGCTTCCATGCCGACCGCGTCGATGCATTTGTCGGGGCCCCGGCCCCGGGTGAGGTCATTCAGGCGGTCGAGCACGCTCTCGTCCTCGAAGTTGATCGTCTCGGCCCCCGCGGCGGCGGCCATGCTGAGCCGCTCGGGCAGCCGGTCGATCGCGATCACCGTCTTCGCGCCGAGCAGGACGGCGCTCCGGATCGCCATCTGGCCGACCGGGCCCGCGCCCCAGATCGCGACGACGTCGCTGCGCTGGATGTCGCACTGCACCGCGGCCTGCCAGCCGGTCGGGAAGATATCGCCGAGAAACAGGAGCTGCTCGTCGGTAAAGCCGTCCGGAGCCTTGATGTGGGTGCCGTCGGCGAACGGGACCCGCATATATTCGGCCTGGCCGCCCTGATAGCCGCCGGTGAGGTGGGTGTAGCCGAACAGCCCCGCGGTGCGGTGGCCGAACACCTTGTCCGCCATCTCGCCGTTGCGGTTAGAGCGCTCGCAGAGCGAGAAATTGCCCCGGCGGCACTGGTCGCATTCGTCGCAATTGATCGTGAAGGGGATGACGATCCGGTCGCCCTTCCTGAGCTTCGTCACGGCGCTCCCCACCTCTTCGACCACGCCCATCATCTCGTGGCCGATGACGTCGCCGGGCATCATCGCCGGGATCATGTTGTGGAAGAGGTGAAGGTCCGAGCCGCAGATCGCGCAGCTCGTCACCTTGATGATGGCGTCCTTGGGATCCTCGATCTCGGGATCGGGAACCGTATCGTAGCGTATGTCCTGCTTGCCGTGCCAGACGAGGGCTTTCATGGCCGTGCTTCTCCTGCTTCGTGTTCCGGGTCGAACGAACTCGGACCGGGCTTGTGCAAGCGGGTGGGCGCGGCGCCGCAACGCCTCGGCGCAATATCTGAATTCGGGCCAGTAACGACCTGAAACCAAACCTGATTTGGATCAGTCGAAGGCCGGAACCCGAGCCCGCCGCCGCGGGTTCAGCCGCCGAGTTCTCACACAGGAGGCCTGTCATGGCGACCAAGACGGAATCGAAGCAAAGCAACCGGTCGCGTTCGAGCGGCGGCAATAATGGCGGCGGCGCGACGAAGCGCGACAGCGAGGGCCGGTTCACGAGCGAGCGCAGCGCCTTTTCGTGGGGCGGCGGCAATGCCGGAGTCCTCGCCGGCGCCGCGATCGCCGGCGCCGCGGTCGGGATCGCCGCCAATTTCGGCCGCAAGTTCCTGATGCAAATGCCGTCCGCGGCCGCGGGCGACTGGTTCGACGCGCTCAAGGCGGAGCATAAGGCGACGCTCGCTTTGTTCGACAGGATCGAGGCGACCGACGACAGCCAGACGACGATGCGCACGGCCTTGCTGATGAAGCTGAAATACGCGCTGACCAAGCATGCGCACGAGGAAGAGACGATCATCTACCCGGCGCTCAGGCAGGCCAACAGCGCCCATGACGCCGACGCGCTCAACGCCGAGCATGGCTATGTGAAGACCTATCTCTACGAGCTC